>JAGARF010000132.1 GCA_017622395.1 Clostridia bacterium
CTTTCATAATTAAAATTTATTTTCCTTTCGGTAATTATATTTTATAGCCAATCTGAAAATAAATCAAAAAAATTCAAGACGATATACTTTTTTGTGTCAAAAGAGGTTAAGCATAAATTTTACGCTTAACCTCAAACACAAGAATTAGGTGTTTTATTTTACCCAATTTTCGCTGTCAGCAGATGTAATTGCCTTGTGGTCATTAGCTGCTTCCATTGCATCTTCGTATGCCCAATGGTTATTGTTAAGGTCAGTAAACTTATTGAGAATAGAAGAATTTTTGCTGATATATTCATCGTCAGCCATTCTGCCTGTAGCTCTGTTTACAACAGTTACAACTTCTGCACGGGTAATGTTGTTATCGCCCTTAAATGTTCCGTCAGCATAGCCGTTGAGCCAACCGATGTTTTTAGCATAAGCAATATCATCATAAGCCCAATAGTTTGTTGCTACATCTGTGTATTTAACAGTATATCCTGCTTTCTTAACATCGTTGAAAATGTCATAGTAACGAACACTCATAGCAACAAATTCAGCTCTTGTTACAGGTGCGTTAGGTTTAAATGTTCCGTCAGTATAACCCTTAATAACATCATACTTTTCAAGATATGCAACATAAGAAGCATACCAATCTTTAGAATTTACATCAGTAAAGGTTGATTTGCCGGAAATCTTTTCGCCTTTTTCGTCTGCAATAAGTCTTGCAAAGATAGCAGCAGCTTCAGCTCTTGACATATCTCCGTCAGCTCTGAATGTGCCATCGGGATAACCAAAGATATATGCTGTGTGGTCAACAGCAGGAAGTGTAATAATACCCTTATCATCTGTTGTGCCTGTTGCTTCGTTGCCGTTCTTATCTTTGAGAACTACTGTATAATCAGCCTTTGCCTTGCTGCCCGATGTAACAGTTATTGTGTAATAGTTGTCATCTTTGAGCAGATTTTTACCTGTTGGAAGTGTGAGAGTTGCCTTTGTTGTTGATACAGATTTTGAAACAGATACAGTTTTTCCGTCCTTATCTACAACTTTAACTGTGGTGGAAACATAAGAGCCACCGCCACTTGATGAGCCACCACCCGAAGATTTAACAGGAAGTGTTACCTCGCCGTTAGCGTTAGTTGTGCCTGTTTTAGATGTAGTTTTATCTGTAATAGTAACAGAAACACCCTTAACAGCTTCGCCCTTTTCATTCTTTACAGTAACAGTTGTCTGATTTGATGTTGTAAGAGTTTTATCTTCGGGAAGTTTAACTGTAATTTTTCCGTCTTTTACTTCAACAAAAGCATTTGTGATAATGCCCTTTGTGTCTTTTACGGAAACAACATACTTTGTTTCTACAGTTTCATCTTCTGTGTCCTTAACACCATCACCGTCATTATCTGTACCCGGTTTTTCTTCCGTGTCAGTAATGTCGGAGCTTCCGTTGCCATCTGTAATATCTTCTGAAAGCGGAGGGAATACAACAAGTCCATTCTTGTCTGTCTTGCCGTTTAATGTTTTAGGCTGTACAGTTTCAGTAGTTTCTTCTGTAGCTTCGGTATTTTCTGCAACAGTTTCACTTACAGTTACAGAAATATCCTTTACAGGGGTTCCGTCAGCCTTATTCTTAACTTCAACAGTAATTCTATTGTTGTGGTCGAATTTTACTGCTTCGGGGAGCAATACTGTAATTGCATTGTTTTCGTCAATAGAAATATCTGCTTTTTCTACAGGAGCAGTTTCCGTCTTGACTACTATAGCAAATTCGTTAAGTTCGCCGTAGCCGTTGATGTCAGTAACATCAATGTTTGTAGGCGGTACAACAGCCTTGCCGTTTTCGTCTGTAAGGTTTGTTTCGCTCTTTTCTGTAGTATCAGTTACAGTTACACTCATATCCTTTACAGGTGCATTTTCTGCATCAGTAACAGTTACAGTAATTCTGTTTTCGATAGCAATTACTGAGCCTTCGGGAAGTGTAACAGAGATTTTTCCGTCAAGCATTTCGATATATGCGTTTTCAATAGGTGCTTTTTCATCTGTAACAGATACATTATATCCGTTTACAACAGCTTCGCCGTTTACATCTGTCATATCAGTATTTACAGGCGGAACTACGATTTTTCCATTTTCGTCTGTAATGTCTGTATAGGTTTTTTCTGCAATATCGTTTACAGTTACAGATTTACCCTGTACAGCTACACCAATAGAATCAAGAACAGTTACAGTAATTCTGTTTGCATAACTGATAGATTTTTCTTCGGGGAGAGTAACACTAATGCTGCCATCTTCATTGTGCTTTACATAAGCATTGGCAATTACAACAAGCTCGTCAGCAACTATGATATTAAGTTCATCAACATTAACTCTGCCGTTTTCATCAGTATATCCGTCAGCAGCAGTAGGAAGTGTGATTTTGCCGTTATAGTCGGTTTTGCCTTTTTCTATAAAATCAGCATCGCCGAGTGCAATAACAGTAACATTTTCCTGCGGATTTCCGTTTTGGTCTGTAATAGTAACAATTACAGGGTTTTCTCTTGTAGGCTTAATACCTTCGGGAAGGTCAACTACAACATTGTTGCTTTCGCCGATATAAACATCACAGTTAGGAATTACAACATTTGCTTTATCGGTTACAGATACAACATAAGTTTCTTTAACTTCGTTTTCTTCCTTGCCGATAGTTCCGTTATCATCGCCTGTAGATGTTTTGTCATTAGGTACAATAAGCTGTCCGTCAGCGTTAGTTGTGCCTGTAGCCTTGTTGCCGTTTACATCAACGATATTGATATAAAGGTCAGACTTTGGCTCTTGTGTTTCAGTATAGAAAGCCGTAATTGTTGTAGGCTTCTCAAAATCAAGAAGTCTGCCGTTAGTGAGAACAATCGAAACATTATCATTTACATCAATGGACAATTCTGAATTAAAGATAGGCTTGCCGTTCTCATCGGTAAGAATA
>JAGARF010000133.1 GCA_017622395.1 Clostridia bacterium
GGTACAAGATGCGGTGATATTGACCCTGCAATCGTAACATTCCTTATGAATAAAGAAAATCTTTCAACAAAAGATATCGATGCTATTATGAATAAAAAGTCAGGTATCTTTGGTGTATCGGGCGTATCAAGCGATTTCAGAGATGTTGCAGCTGCAGCAGACAATGGAAACAAGAGAGCAGAAGTTGGTCTTGAAATGTTCTATTATGAAATCAAAAAGTTCATCGGTTCATATGCAGCAGCTATGGGCGGTGTTGATGCAATCGTATTTACAGCAGGTATCGGTGAAAACGACAAGACTTTAAGAAAAGAAGTAACATCAGGTCTTGAATTCCTTGGTGTTGCAATTGATGATGAAAAGAACTCTGTAAGAGGTCAGGAAATCGATATTTCAGCTGAAGGTGCAAAGGTTAAGACCCTTGTTATTCCAACCAACGAAGAATTAATGATTGCTATTGAAACAAAAGCACTTGTTGATTAATAAATTTTTGCTTGACAAATTCAAAATGTTTTAGTATAATAACTTGTACTGTGCGTACGGAGGTAAATGATATGCTTCTTGATGTTACTCAAATCTTAAGAAATCAGGACGAGGTTTTAAATTTCGATGAAAAGATTTCTCTTGATAACAAAGAGTTTAAACAGGAACGCATTGAGTTTAAAGAACCTGTATATGCAAAGGGAACAGTTAAAAATGTTGGCGGAGTCCTTGTTCTTGAGATGGAGGTTTCAGGCAGTTTTACTACAGTCTGTGACAGATGCCTTAAAGAAATAACAGGAAATGTAAGCTTTTCGGAGGAGCAGAGCTATGTTAAATCCGAAAGTGAAGAAAAAGGGGAAGATGCCCTATATCTTACAGATAAAAAAATAGACCTTTACGATTTAACAATTAAGGGTGTGTTTGCAAATCTGCCGTCAAAGAATTTATGCAGTGAGGACTGCAAAGGGATTTGTCACAAATGCGGTGCAGACCTTAACCTTGAAAAGTGTAAATGCAAGGCTGAGGATGATTGGAATCCGCAATTTGAAATATTAAAAGGATTATTTACTTAAGCTATACACAGCTTGAAACAGGGAGGTGTAAACAAATGGCAGTTCCAAAGAGAAAAGTATCAAAAGCAAGAAGAGATAAGAGAAGAGCAAACTGGAAGTTAGCTGTACCTGGTATGGTAAAATGTTCACAGTGCGGTGCTTTAGTTTTATCACACAGAGTATGCCCTGAATGTGGTTACTACAAAGGCAGAGAAGTTGTTAAAGCTAACTAATCTCATAAATAAAAGGCAGGCCTTTATGGTCTGCCTTTTATTTATGGGAATGTTAAAATGCTCCAGAACGCAAATGCTATAAACAAACTTCACCACTCGGCGTATCCTCATACGCCTTCGGATTCAGTTTGCTTATTCTGAAGCATTTTTCCTATTCCCATAGAGCATGTTGTCATTTATTATTCAATTGTAAACATTTAAAAATTGCTTATTACTTGACAATCCTTAATTTTTATAAGATAATATAATAGAATATTTTTAAAGGTGGAAAATATGGCAAAAATTATAAGTGTTGATGAAAATTCTATAGCTTCTGAGCTTGGACTTCAGTGCGGTGATGAAATACTTGAAGTCAACGGAAGAAAGGTAAATGATATTCTTGTTTTCAGGTATATGACCGCTGATGAAGAATATGAAATCACCGTAAAAAAAGCAGACGGAACTATTGAAATATACGATATAGAAAACGATTTCGGAGAAGATCTTGGGGTTGAATTTGAAAATCCTCTTATGAGTAAGGCGAAAAGCTGTGCAAATAAATGTATTTTCTGTTTTATAGACCAGCTTCCAAAAGGAATGAGAGAAACTCTTTATTTTAAAGATGATGATACAAGACTTTCATTTCTTCACGGGAATTATATCACAATGACAAATATTTCAGACAAAGAGCTTGAAGATATGATATATATTCATGTGTCGCCTGTAAATATTTCAGTTCATTGTACTGACCCACAGCTTAGAAGTTTTATGCTTGGCAACAAAAAAGCAGGCAGGCTTTTGGAGCAAATGAAAAAGCTTGCTGACGCGGGAATAGAGATGAACTGCCAGATTGTTCTCTGTAAGGGTATTAATGACAAAGAAAACCTTGATAATACAATTAAGGACTTAGAGCAGTTTTTCCCAAATGTTTCAAGCATTTGTATCGTACCCCTTGGTATGACAAAGCACAGAGACGGACTTTATAAGCTTGAGCCTTTCAACAAAGAGGATTGCAAAGAGATTATAAAGCAGGTTAATGTGTGGCAGGAAAGGTTCCTTGATAAATATGAAAGCAGAATGGTGTACCTTGCTGACGAGTTTTATATAAAAGGAGAAGTACCTTTGCCTGTTGCAGAAGACTATGAAGATTATCCTCAGCTTGAAAACGGCGTTGGCATGGCATCACTCTTTAAAGAAGAATTTACTGAAGCACTTAAAGAGATAAAGGAAGTAAAATATAAAAAAGTCGGTATAGTGACCGGAACAATAAGTGAAGAGCTTATGAAAGAGCTTTCAGCGATGGTTAAGGGTGCAGATATAACAGTATATGCAATTAAAAATGAGTTTTTTGGAGAGTCAATAACTGTATCGGGGCTTTTAACGGGCGGAGATATTATAAATCAGCTTAAGGACAAAGACCTTGGCGATGAAATATTAATTCCCGAGAATATGCTAAGAGCAGATACAGAAGTGTTTTTAGATGATGTTACAGTAACTGAGCTGTCAGAAAAGCTTGGTATTAAGGTTAGAGTTGTTTCAAATGGGTATGATTTAGCTGAAAAACTCACAGACGGAAAGGAGCAGTAAAATGAAACCGGTAGTTGCAATAGTGGGCAGACCTAATGTGGGTAAATCCCATTTGTTTAATAAATTAATAGGACAGAGAGTGTCAATAGTAGAGGATACCCCTGGTGTTACGAGAGACAGAATTTACGCAGACTGCACATGGCTTGACCATAA
>JAGARF010000018.1 GCA_017622395.1 Clostridia bacterium
CGAAGGACTCGGTACTGTTGAAAGATACAACAAAGGTGCAGATGCTGTAATGGCTCTTACATCAGGTAAAATTGACTGTGTTGTTATCGATAACGAACCTGCAAAGGTTTTCGTTAAAAACAACGAAGGTCTTAAAATTCTTGACACAGAATACATAACAGAAGATTATGCTATCGCTGTTTCAAAAGATGCTCCAGAGCTTTTAGCTGATATTGACAAGGCTCTCGGCGAACTTATCGCAGAAGGTAAGGCACAGGAAATAATTGAAAAATACATCCCTGCTGAATAATTACGACCATTAAAGGCTGTGCAACAGCACAGCCTTTTTATTTTAGAAAGGAGTTTCTTTAAAATGCCTGAATGGATTTTAAAGCTGCAAAGAGATTTCGTTGTTGCCTTTATTGAAGACAACAGATGGAAATATCTTGTTGAGGGTATCGGAAACACTATTATCCTCACATTTTTCGCACTTATTCTTGGTGTTATATTAGGTGTTGTAATTGCTGCTGTCAGAACTACATACGACAAAAATTACAGCGAAATGAGAAATCCTGTGGGTAAATTTTTCTTAAGCATAGGAAATGCTATCTGCAGAATTTATTTAACAGTTATAAGAGGAACACCTGCAATGGTGCAAATTCTTATTATATTCTTTATCATTATGGCAAGCTCAGACAATAAAATGCTTTGCGGTATCATAGCCTTTGGTATTAACTCAGGTGCATATGTTGCCGAAATCATAAGAGGCGGTATTATGAGTATTGACATAGGTCAGACAGAGGCAGGCAGAAGTCTTGGCTTTAACTACGCACAGACTATGTGGTTTATTGTTCTGCCCCAGACCTTTAAAAACATTCTCCCTGCCCTTGCAAATGAATTTATTGTTCTTTTAAAAGAAACAGCTATCGCCGGCTATGTTGGTGTTACAGATTTGACAAGAGGTGCAAACATTATAAGAGGTATAACCTACCAGAGCTTCTGGCCACTTCTTGCCATTGCGGCAATTTATCTTATAATGGTTATGTTCTTCACTAAGCTTGTTGACATACTTGAGAGGAGGCTGAGAAAGAGTGAACGATAATATTGTTATACGAACAGAAGACCTTTGTAAATACTATAAAGGTGACATACACGCACTCCATAATGTTACAGCCGAAATCAAAAAGGGCGAGGTTGTTGTTGTTATAGGGCCGTCAGGCTCAGGAAAATCAACCTTCCTGCGTTCTTTGAATTTAATTGAGAGTGCAACAAGCGGTAAAGTTCTTTTTGAGGGTGTTGACATAACAGATAAAAAGGTTGACATTAACACCCACAGACAAAGAATGGGTATGGTTTTCCAGCAGTTTAACCTTTTCCCTCATATGACGGTTTTAAAAAACCTTACTCTTGCTCCTATGAAGCTTAAAAAGATGCCAAAAGCACAGGCTGAAGAAATGGCACTTAACCTTTTGGACAGAGTTGGTCTTAAGGACAGAGCAAATGCATACCCTGCACAGCTTTCCGGAGGACAGAAACAAAGAGTTGCAATAGTGCGCGCACTTTGTATGAACCCTGAGGTTATGCTCTTTGACGAGCCTACATCAGCTTTAGACCCTGAAATGGTAGGAGAAGTTTTGGTGGTTATGAAAAACCTTGCAAAAGAGGGAATGACAATGGTTGTTGTTACTCACGAAATGGGTTTTGCAAAGGAAGTTGCAGACAGAGTTATATTTATGTATGACGGACAGATTGAAGAAGAAGGAACTCCCGATGAAATCTTCAACAACCCACAAAGCGAAAAAACAAAACAGTTCTTACAAAGCATATTATAAAAAAAGCCCTAATGGGCTTTTTTTAATGCACAATTC
>JAGARF010000134.1 GCA_017622395.1 Clostridia bacterium
CCATGAAAAAGATCTCGTTTCGTATTTCCCATCAAATAATCAAAAGAAATTCATCACAAAGCGAATTCAAATATTCCAAATGATTGAAAATGAAGAAATGAAACAATTAAAAGAAAAACTACTTGAAAAAGATAATGAAGCTAAAGAAAATAAATTCAATCAAATAAAAGAACAATTGAATCAAAAAACAAAAGAAATGAAAGAGAATAAATCGGAGGAAATTAAACAAATTGAAGAATTATGTGATTTTATGGAAATGAAAGAAATTCTTTTTGATAGTGATTGTTGTGATTGGACACAACATACATCAATATTTGATAAAATGATATAAAAGAAGAAACAAATGATATTTTTAATTGAAACAAAATCTGAAAAGAAATTTGGATGTTTTATCAATTCAGAAATAATCATTGAAAAATGGAAAGATATTGAAGATACAATGGCATTTGTCTTTTCAATTAATTCAAATGGAATAAATAAATATAATATTGTTGATTATAAAAATGCAATTGAAATATATTCATCAGATAAAACTGAATTGATGACAATTGGAAAATATGATATTACAATAATGAAAAAAGATTCAAATGAAAAATCAAAATGTTCACCTTGTTTTAAGACATACGATTATAAAGAAAACAATCCAACAATTGTTCTTGATGAAGGAAAAATCGCTGAAATAGGTACACATGATGAACTTTACAACAAAGATGGTATTTATAAGAAACTTTGTGATATGCAATTTTCATAAAAGGAGGAATATTTATGTTAAAACACTTAAGTTCAAGAGAATTTAAAGAAATGGTTGAAAACAAAGAAAATTTTATCGTTGATTTTTATGCTGATTGGTGTGGTCCTTGCAAAATGATGGCACCTATCTTTGAAGAAGCTGCAGAGAGATATGCAGATAAGGTTTTCTGTAAAGTCAATGTAGATGAGGCGGGCGACATAGCAGCAGAATACGGAGTTATGTCCATACCGATGTTTATGATTTTTAAAGACGGTCAGCCTGTTAAAAAACAACTTGGTGCAATGTCTGAGGATGATTTTATTAAGTTTATATTCTGAAAAAATACCGCTTTAAAGCGGTATTTTAATATATTTATGAAATTAAATATTGACAAGCTTCAATATTTGTGTATAATATATATGAATATAATTAAAGGAGATTAAAAATGGATAAATCATTATCAGAAATTTTTAAAGTCCTTTCAGATGAAAACAGACTTAAAATTATTAAAATTATTGCAAAAGAGCATAAATGTGCGTCACAACTTATAGCAGATTTGGATATTTCTCAACCTACTTTATCTCATCATATGAAAATCCTGACCGATGCAAAACTTGTTAAACCTAACAAAATTGGCACACAGGTTTATTATGAAATTGAGCATGATAAGGTTAAAAATCTTTGTAAATTTGTGAGAGAAATAAGCTGCGGCAGTCACAAGTGCGGTGAAAACTAAGGAGGTATTTTTATGTCTTGTAATCATATATATTTTGATCATGGTGCAACAACATTTGTAAGACCAGAAGTTATTGCAAAAATGCTCCCGTATTTTGGTTTATCATATGGAAATCCATCAAGCATTTATAATCTTGCAAGATCTGCGAAACATGCGGTTGATTCTGCAAGAGCTACTATTGCTGAATGCATAAATGCAAATGCAGATGAAATTTATTTCACAGGATGCGGCTCGGAGAGTGATAACTGGGCATTGAAGGGTGTTCTTTCTGCAAATAAGAAAAAAGGCAATCATATTATTACATCTGCAATTGAGCATCATGCGATAATATCAACCTGCGAGTATCTTGAAAAACAGGGATACGAAGTAACTTATGTACCAGTCGATGAGTTTGGTATGGTTAATCCTGCTGATATTGAGGCTGCAATAACAGATAAAACTGTGCTTATTTCTGTTATGTTTGCCAATAATGAAATAGGAACAATTGAACCTGTTAAAGAAATAGGGGAGATTGCTAAGAAGCATAACATTTATTTCCATACAGATGCTGTTCAGGCTGTAGGTCATATTCCTGTGGATGTGGAAGATATGAATATAGATTTGTTATCTATGTCTGCACATAAATTTAATGGACCAAAAGGAATAGGAGCGCTTTATATTAAAAAAGGTGTTAAAATTGATAATTTTATTCATGGTGGCGGTCAGGAAAAAAGTAAAAGAGCAGGAACAGAAAATGTTCCAAGCATTGTTGGTATGGCAGAGGCCCTCAGACTTGCTTGCTTGGAAATGGAAGAACATAATAAAAAGCTTATAGAGTACAGAGATAAAATAATCGCTGAAATTCAGCAAACAATACCATATGTAAAGTTGAATGGTCATCCAACCAAAAGACTTCCTGGAAATGTCAATTTTTCTTTTAACTATATTGAGGGAGAATCTCTTCTTCTTTCACTTGATTTAAAAGGAATTTCTGCTTCTACAGGTTCTGCATGTGCGTCAGGTTCACTTGACCCGTCGCATGTTCTGCTTGGTATTGGACTTTCACACGAAGTTGCACATGGTTCGCTTAGAATTACACTTGGTTATGAAAACGAAAACCACGAAGTTAACTATTTACTGCAGGTTTTACCTGAAATTGTTGAAAAATTGAGAGCTATGTCTCCGTTATATGAAAATGTATTGAAAGAAAATAAGTAAACGAAAGGCTGAATTAATATGGAATACACAGAAAAAGTAATTGACCACTTCTCAAATCCGAGAAATGTAGGAGAAATTCCTGATGCTGATGGTATCGGTGAAGTAGGTAATGCTAAATGCGGAGATATAATGAAAATGTATCTCAAAATTGATGAAAATGAAGTTATAACAGATGTCAAATTTAAAACCTTTGGTTGCGGTGCAGCTATTGCTACAAGCAGTGTTGCTACAGAAATGATCAAAGGGAAAGGCATTGATTATGCTCTTCAGCTTAAAAACGAAGATGTTGTAGAAGCGCTCGGTGGTCTTCCTGCTGTAAAAATTCATTGCAGCGTTCTTGCAGAAGAAGCAATAAAAAAAGCAATTGGTGATTACTACACTAAAAAAGGCATATTCAAAGAAGAAAAAACAGAATGTGCTTGTTGCTCTAAAGAAGGAAACTGTGACGGAAACTGCACAGAACACTAATAAAGGAGAAATCTATGAATATTTGGCACAACATAAACCCAAAGAGAATTTCAAGTAAGGATTTTATTGCTGTTATCGAAATAGAAAAGGGAAGTAAAAATAAGTACGAACTCGATAAAGAAACCGGACTTTTAATGCTTGACAGAATACTTTACACTTCAACGCATTATCCGGCTAATTATGGATTTATACCAAGAACATATGCTGATGATTTAGATCCTTTGGATGTTTTAGTTTTATGCTCTGAACCTATTAAGCCCCTTACTATGGTAAGATGCTATCCTATCGGTGTTATTTCTATGATAGACAACGGAAGGTATGATGAAAAAATAATAGCAATTCCTTATAATGACCCAACATATAACAGTTATACCGATATCAAACAGGTACCTAAGCATATTTTTGATGAGATGTCACATTTCTTTAAAGTTTATAAAGAACTTGAAGGAAAAGAAACAGCTGTTAATGAAGTAAATGATGCAGATGTAGCTGTTGAGATTATAGAAAAAGCAATAGACAGCTATATAGAAAATTACTGCAAATAAGAGGAAATATGAATATATTAATTGGTGTAGCAGGAGGTTCTGGCTCAGGCAAATCAACCTTTGCGTCAAAAATAAGGGAAAGATTAAAAGGTAGAGTTTCTATC
>JAGARF010000135.1 GCA_017622395.1 Clostridia bacterium
ATCTTCTTTATTTTCTTCCTCTCCAAAGGTTATTATATAATTTGTTCCCTGTTTTTTCGCTGTATAGGATGTGAATTTTTCTGTCTCTAAAACAACTCTTGCAATGGTTTTTTCAAACTGTCCGAGCCTTATGCTGTTTATGTGCTTGCTGTCCACCTCATAGTTGTTTTTAGGACTTTCAAGCGTTGTATCTTCAAAATCAAATACATATCTGTTAGGGTTTTGAAGCTTCATTACATATACTTCTGTTTCACCAACGCCTTTTATTGTTATCTCTGTAACATTTTCGTTTGTTTCCACAGAAAGGTCTTTTAAATAATGTTCTGTTTTAACTGCCTCTTCATTCTTCTCTGGCTTGGTGGTAACTGTAACTGTTCTTGTTTTATCATCCCACTGAACATCGAATTTCAAGGTTTCCGAAACAAATCTCACAGGAATCATAGTTCTTGAATCTATAATCTTTGCTGAAACATCGAGCTCTTTATAAAGATTATCAACTATTGCAACTACAGAATCTGCAAAAAGAAGAATTTCCGTGTCTTCATATATAATTGTTATTTTTTTAGTTCTTGCATCCCAACCAACCTTTGAATCAAGGGACTCAAACAAAGCCCTTACAGGCACAAGTGTTCTTCCGTTTTCTATTACAGGCGGAACATCACAATCAGCAACCTTACCATCTACAATAAAGGTTACATCAGGAAACTCGTCCGCAACTGCTGTTATATTTAAAACTGCCAGCATTATAAATGCCAGAATTAGTGCTGTAATCTTTTTCATTATTATCTCCAAAGTGTGCTTATTATACATATAATAACACAATTCAGCATTTTTTGCAACGCATTAACAAAAAAATTCTCTCCATAGCAGGAGAGAATTTTTTCCTTTATCTGTTTGGAACTTCTTCCATAAGTTTAACATTAAGTGTTTTTGTTTCGCCGTTTCTTACTACCGTAATTTTCATTACATCTCCAACCTTATGTTTATCTCTCTGTGAGTTTATGTCATCAATAGTTTCTGTAACAACACCATCACACTTAATAATAACATCACCCGGCTGAATTCCTGCAAGATATGCACCGTAGCCTTCTATAACTTCGTTTACATAAAAGCCTACAGGAAGCTCATAATACTGTGCAAGTCTTTCTGTTATATTTGTACCTGAAACACCTATAACAAGTCTGCCTCTTACATAGCCGTACTGCATAACATCGTCAACAATTTCCTTAACATGGTTTGACGGAATTGCAAAGCCAAGTCCTTCAACACCTGTTGCAGCCATTTTTACTGTGTTAATGCCGATAAGCTCGCCATATGCGTTTAAGAGTGCTCCGCCTGAATTACCTGAGTTAATTGCTGCATCTGTTTGTATGAGGGTCATTGTTTTATCCTCAACTGTAACTGTTCTGTTTACAGCACTTATAATGCCCTGAGTTACCGTTCCCATAAGCTCTGTTCCAAGAGGGTTTCCGATAGCAACCGCTCTGTCACCTACCATTACAGCTGATGAGTCGCCGAAGGTTACATAGGTTAAGCCTTTTTCTTCTATTTTGAGTACAGCAATATCGCTTTTTTCGTCATAGCCTACAACTTTTGCCTCGTACTCAACACCTGAGTTAAGCACAACCTTAACGCTCATAGCACCCTCTATAACATGGAAGTTTGTTACTATATAGCCATCTTCACTTACCACAACACCTGAGCCTGATGACTGACCCGTAGCAGTCTGTCCCCAGAAATTATATGTCTGCACCTTGCTTAAAACACCTACAACCGCAGGACCTGCTTTAACCGCTATTTCCTGAGTTGAAAGCTCCTGACCTGCTTTTTCTGCAATCTGCTTTAACTTTTCATCTTTGTTTTCTGCGTAATTTGTTTCAGATATTATTCCGCCCTTTGCAGGATTTGATGTGAATTTACCAACATTAAATCCTACCACAGTTCCCAATATCATACAAAATACCAAAGATGCTGCAATTACACCTTTAAAACCTTTTTTCGGCGAAATCGGTTTATCTTCCATAACCACTTCATCAATAACTTCCGCCTCTTCTGTTTCCTGATATTTTTCTTCCTCTGCCCAGAACTTTGTTTCAAAGGTTTCTTCTTCATTATTTATGTTCTCATTCTTGAATTCATCCATTTTTATTACCTCCTGACAATGGAATTATAAATCTTTTTTGTGAAAAATATGTGACATTTTTTGAAAGCCTTTAAGAAATTTCAAATTTGTACCCAACTCCGTACACTGTTTTTATAACATCTCTTTTCAGCTTTTTTCTTATACGGTCTATATGAACATCAACAGTTCTTGTGTCTCCGTAATAATCAAATCCCCAGATACGGTCTAAAAGCTGTTCTCTTGTAAACACCTTTCCTGAAGTTTCCGCCAGGCAGTACAAAAGCTCAAATTCTTTTGGCGGGAAATCTATTTTTTCGCCGTTTTCCATAACCTCATATGATGTTTTGTTTATCATAAGACCTTCAAAAACAAGCATTTCTTCATTTTTTCTTTTTCTGTAGCATCTTCTTACAACAGCGCAAATTCTTGCCACCGTTTCTTTTACATCCCACTCTTTAAGAATATAATCATCTGCACCTGTTTCAAAAGCTATAAGCTTGTATACAAGGTCATTTTTTTCTGTATAAACTATAAAAGGAATATCACTTATTTTTTTGATTTCCTTGAAATCTTCAAAAACCTCGCTATCTGCAACATCAGCCACAATCACAGCAGGCTGTCTTTTAACAAAATTATCGTACAGATTATTCTCAATGGTTATAACATTTAAGTTTTTGTCTTCCATTTCACGGATAAGGTTACTATTAATATTCACTGCACATATAAGAATCGTTTTCTTTTGTTGCACATTATCTCCCCTTTCTTCTTTTATAAAGACTGTATAAACCTGATACAACAATTCATAATATCAATTCGTTGTATATTAAGATTAAAAAATTATGTAAACAAGCTAGTATTTATATAACCATAAATAATGTTCCCAAGCCTATAAGAAGACATCCTATCAATGACTTGGCCGTAAATTGCTCATGCAAGAAAACAAAAGCTAAAATCAAAGTAATTACAACACTCAATTTATCAACAGGAACAACCTTGGATGTTTCACCTATTTGCAGTGCTTTATAGTAGCATAACCACGATGCCCCTGTTGCCAATCCCGATAAAATAAGGAACCACCAACTCTTTTTGTCTATATCCATTATTCCACTCTGAACATTTGTAAGAAACACCATTGCCCAAGACATAATTAAAACAACGGCTGTTCTTATTGCTGTTGCTAAATTTGAATTGACTCCTTCTATACCGATTTTAGCCAGTATTGAAGTGAGTGCTGCAAATACTGCAGACAGCAGAGCAAATATAAACCACATATTGATTGCCTCTTCTCTTTTTTATTATTCATTAATTCTATCCATTGAATAAAATATGTATATAATTTTATCATATTAGATACAAGAAAATTCAATGTTTTATCGGCACTTTTTATCGGTGGTTTTGAAAACCGCCGATAAATTCATACGATTAAATGCCTTCCTAAAGGCTTCCCATTGTATGTCAAAGTTTCATCTATTTTTATTAGTTGACTAAACCCAAATCCACAAATTTTATATCATCAAAAATTGCAATTGTATCATCCAATTCAGCCTGTATTTCTTTATTATCATTATAAAGTTCAAATTTATTAATCTTATGTTCGCCATCTAATACAATCAAATATCCATTTTCAAGATTAACTTTTTCAAAAATACTTGTCCCGTTTTCTAGTTCGACATACACCTCATTTATGTCAACTTCAACTTTTGTATCAGTTTCAGGAACCCACTTTGTATCATTAAAACTACCAAATAGAATAGTTTTGCCATTATAAAACAATTTATTGTAACTAAAACAAGGGCTTAATGGTTTATATCCATGTGTTACATGTGTAATATTAAAGTTATTATCTATTAAAAACAAATCATCAAAACTATGTCCATCTCCACTGTATTTTTCACACATAACAAGGTATTTGTTTTCAAATTCTTTGATTTGTTCTATTATAAGTTTTCCATTGTTATGTGGTTGATTTTCTTTATAATAATTTTCTATACTTTTTTCCAAATACTCTTCATTAGAAAGTTTATCGCCGGAACAACCAGATAGCATTAAAATAGCACCTAATAATACAACTAATATTTTCTTCATATATTTCCCCTCATTTGTTTTATTTACCTTTATTTGTCTCTTATACCTTAAAGTTATTGCGACACATAAGGTTTAGATGCAGCTATTTTTGTCAATATGCAAACTAAAAGTTTGCTCGATATTTTACTCCACAAACCGATATGAATTCTCGTTGCCGAAAGGCAACATATCAAGCACACCTGTGCATATCGAGTGCGAAGCACATATCGGGAATTCGCAAGAATACATATCGATGCGTTGCTTTAGCAACGCTAACAAGGTATCCTTTTGATAAAATCACTTGCAATTGCCTGATAACATTATACAATCATTAAATAAAAAAAGCAATATATATTATTACGAATATTTTAGCCTCAAACTATTACTTTTTACAAATATAATTCATTGTCAAAACATCAAAACCCACCTTATTAGTTTCAATGAAATGAAACAGGTTTTATTTTTTTATTTTATAAAATAAGTGTTTTGCAAAGCAAAACTACAATCATCTTTTCTCTATTCTTTTTATCTGAAAACGACAATTTTAGTGAAGAGAGAAGAACGAATAGATAAAAGTACAAAAAGAAACGACAACTTTCTGTCGAAAATTATCGTTTCTTTTTGGTCGAGGTGACAGGATTTGAAACTGCGGTCCCTTCGTCCCGAACACGCTCTAAAGCCTGATATATAGCGGTTTTTGCTTTTTTTAGCCCTTTCCGCTACATTCAACATACTCTTTGGACATTTTGTCTCCACTGTTTCCATATAGTCCAGAGCTAACTGTGGGATAACATGTGGTCAAATCATTACTTGTATTACAACTTGTTTAATAGAATTATAGCATACATTGTGCGGAATTGTAATATCACAAGGCAGAATTGCTCGTGTAAGACAATAGAATGAATTGATAAAGAA
>JAGARF010000004.1 GCA_017622395.1 Clostridia bacterium
AAAGAATTGGTTGAAGAAGAAGAAAATGAAAGGAGAATAGAAAATATTTTAAGCGGAATTGATAATAAAATGTCTGAAGATAATGATGATGATCAAATTATATTAAACAATGATGATAATCAAATTATATTAAACGATGATGATAATCAAATTATATTGAACAATAATGATAATCAAATAATGTACAATGATGATGAAAATCAATTTATTTTTGAAAACAATGAAAATGAAGATATTTCAAATATTGAAGAGGAAAAGACGTTTATAATTGAAAAGAAAAAGAATGAAAAAAAACCAAAAAAAGATAAAAAGAAAAAACAACAATCAAAAAAGAACAAAGCTTTTTGGAGAGAGTACAACAAGATATTAAAGAAAAAATAAAAAAGAATATAATTTAGTTTTTTCTTAAATTTTTTAGTTTTTGAAAATAGAATTGTGAATAATTCAATAACAAAATATTAAATTAAAACTGAGTCATAAATGATATTAAAAACATCTTTTTCGACAATTTCCGACAAGTTTTTGAAAGTATGTGAGACGCAAAAAAAAGCATTCCCGAAAGGTATAAAAAAGCCGAAAGAAAATAGATAATCAAAAAGGCGGTATCAGGGTGCTGAAAATATGTGCCTAATTTAATCTGCCTTAAAATCAAAAACAGCGGAGAAAAACAGTTTTCAGGCAGGTCTGTGTGGACTGTTATAAGACAGCCTGCTGTAATTATAAGATAGATAACAAAAGAAAAAATCAAAGTATATGCAGTAACCTTTTTCACTTCTTTTTTATCTTCCAGCATATGAGGGATAAAAAAGAGAATTACCACCTCAAAAAGTGATGAAAGCATAAAAAATCCGTCTGAGAAAACCGCATCAAAGCCTTTTCCAAAAACAGGAAAAAGATAGTAATAATTTCCGTCGCTGAAAGTAAAAAGAAGCATAATAAATGCTGTTATATATATAACGGGTACGAAAAAAAGATTGAGTTTCCCTATATCTGCATATGCCCCTATAATCATTGCAAGGGTAAAAAACAGAAAAATAATAAACAAAGGCGTTGTTCTGAAGAATAGGGATGAAACCGTTGTTGAATATTCAAAAAGGTTAATTGAGCATACTAAAACCATAAGAACAGCAATGAGTGGATATAAAAACTTAGGTATTCTTATTTTCCCTGAAAACAGATAAATAAACAGAAAAACAGCTGCAAGGGTGAAAACATATAAAACAGTTATAAGACTCCCACTTTCTGTAAGTCTTTTAAAATAAACAGGCACCATTAAAAAGGTTTTTGCACAAATAAGATTTACGGCAACGGCAACTGCCTCTTTTGATTTTAGTGTCATTTTTTCACCCACCTTCTGCTGATTTTAGCCTGAAGCTTTGTTTGTTTGGGATTTGCGGTTGTGTGCCTTTCTTCGTCTTTCCAGATTGGATAATCAAATAAATGACGCATAGAAAAGCCTGAAAAAGAACTGAAAAGGGGAGCACCCATAGATTTTGAGGAGCTTAAAATTGCAATGTGAACAAACATACAAAAAGCAATTCCGCCAAAACCCCATAAAGCACCAAAAAGTATATAAACATATCTTAAAACACGAAAGCTCATATTAAGCTCATAGTTTGGTGTTGCAAAAGATCCGATACCTGTTATTGCAACAATAATAATACTTATAGGGCTTACAAGACTTGCCTCAACTGCCGCCTGACCTATTATTAATGCACCTATAATTCCAAGTGTTGAGCCTATTGATGAGGGAACACGAAGACTTGCTTCCCTTATAATATCAAAGGCAAGCTCCATTAATAAAAGTTCAATCAGAGATGGGAAAGGCACAGCCTCTCTTGATGCCTCAATTGCAAAGAGAAGATTTGAGGGTATCATCTCTGTATGAAAGTTAATAAGTGCAATATAAAGTCCCGGAAGAAGAAAAGAGGAAAGTATGGCAATTAATCTGATTACCTTCATAAAATTCGAAAAGGGAAATCTCACATACTTATCTTCAACAGTTGTAAAAAATTCAGAAATTGTAACAGGACAAACAAGCGCAAAAGGGCTTCCATGCATTAAGATTACAACCTTGCCCTCTATCAGGCACTCCGCTGCTCTGTCAGGTCTTTCTGTTGTAAGAAACTGAGGGGTAAGGGTAAAGGTTTGTCCTCTAAAAACTGCTCAAGCTGACCCAGCTGAAAAATATAGTCTGTTTCAAGCATTTCAATTCTTCTTTTAACTTCTTTTACAAGTCCCTCGTTTGCAATATTTTTCATATACATAAGAGAGATGGGCGTTTTGCTGACCTTTCCAACTTTAAGCATCTCGCTTATAAGGTCAGGGGAACGGACATTTTTTCTGATAAGAGCACCGTTTGTTTTAAAATTTTCAGTAAAACCCTCGTGGGGGCCGTATATAACCGCCTCCGATACAGGAGGCTGAACACTTCTTCTTTCCCAGCTTTTAACATCGCATATAAATGCTTTTTTAACACCGTCTACGAAAATAATACAGTCCCCGAGAGCAAGACTATAAAAGGCATCTTCAAAAAGGTCTGATGCCATAAGCTGATTTACCACAACAAGAGATTTTTCAACCATTTCCTCTGTGGCATCTGCAGGAACAAGCATCATAGGTGCTAAAATATGAGTATTAATTCTGTTTGAGTCAATCATACTTTCTATGAAAACTATAAATGCCTTTCTGTTTCCGCAGATAAACTCCCTTATTTTAATATCGCTGCTTAAATTTGCGTTAAAAACAGCCTTTACAGTATCAAGATTATCCTCGTATGATGGGAAAATATATTTGGGTATATCAGGATAAACAACTTTGCCTGGCAGGGAGCTTTCAAGATTAAAGCTTTTATTTTCTTTGTCTGTAAAAAGTTTTTCAAATAATTTTTTCATAGGCTTATTATCTGCATATTTTCATTATTAATTCATATTATTTAATAAAAAGGAGAATGAGTTATGGAGTTAATAAGAAATACAGTTAAAACAGAAAACAAATTTTTTAGCGGTATGCTGAGAACCATCGTGGAAAACGATGCAATAGTTTCACAGACAAAGCC
>JAGARF010000136.1 GCA_017622395.1 Clostridia bacterium
TCATCAATATGTTTCTTCATAACGATAACTTTTCTCTTAAGTGAGTTGCTCATAGGAGTTTTATACATATAAACTGTTTCTTCACCTGAAGTTGTAGGAATAAGAATAGAATTAGATGTATCAAGAAGTGTAATGAAACGCTCCGTGTTTTCTATTTCAATCTGCATTTCTTTTTGAATAAGCTTTTTACATTCAGCCTTATTTCCCTTATCTGCATAGTGTGTAAGGTACTGAACCTTCATAAGAGCCTTGTCGCTTATTATCATATGACGCATAGTTGAAATTCTGTCCTTTAAGTCTGCCATATGTGTACTTATATTTTCTCCAAGACTTTCTATAAGTTCGATAGCCTCGGTAAGCTCAGGAATAAGAACTCCTTCACAAACCTTTACGGCATGTTCAAGCACCCTATCACTTGTCTGTTGCATAAAGTTGAAGCAGGACATATCAATCCAGGCGGGGTCAGTTTCATATGTGTAGAACATATATGGCTTATAATATCTTGTTTCGTTAAATGTAAGAGCTTTCTGATTTGGAACAACAGGCCAGAAAAGCTTTCTGAAAAGTGTTCTTGCAGAAACGAAAAGGGAGCAAGCCCAATGCATCTGTTCACCTGTTTCGGGGATACGCTTTGCAAGAGGAAGGTCTTCATAAAATTTATCGCAAAGCTCCCATACCTTAACGAGTACCTTTGCCTCTTCATTATTTTTTGTAAACCGAAAAGCCTGTTTATTTAGGAATTCTTTAAAGTCTTTGAGGTTGTTGTATTTGATTTCGCGTATTATTTCGTTGTTTATATAATCAGGAACAAAGGCTCTTGAACATATACCGCCTCTTAAGGTAAAGTTTTTAACACCGCTTTCAACAACCTTTAAAAGATGATTATAGGTTGCTTTAGGATATGGGAAACCAACAAGGGGAGCGAAGGTTTTCCAATCGTGAGCAACACCGTGAGTTATAAACTGTGCGTCGTCAATTCTTTCCTCTATTTTGGATTTGTAGTCTGATGCATCACCTATGCCGAAATCGTCAGCACCTGATGCATAAGAGGTGAAATTGAATGTGACTCCAACATTTTCAGGCAGATGATTTAAAACATCTCTTTTTTCTCTGTCAGAGAACACCCAATCAAGGTTAATGTTAACCCTTGTATCTTTGTTGTGCTTTTTTGCGGTTCTGCTTAATGTGGTAAGTAAAGGGTTAACAATTTCGTGAAAATCTTTGTCAAAAAGTCTTAAAGGGCCGTTGCTTTTCATATATGAGCGGTCAGCCCAGGGAAAACTTGCGTTTGAGTCTTGTGACCATATTTCAAATAATGCAAGTTCAGGCACATCATTCATAAGCATATCCATCATTTCAGCAAAATGCTCAAGAACTAATGGATGTGTAGGGTCAAGACCGTATTCGGGAGCGGCAGAGTATGCGTCGTAGTCAACTCTTGCACCGCGAAGCTCAGGATACTTCATAAAAAATCTTTCAGGCACGCATCTTGGCTCAAAGGTTGTAAAAACAGGGGAAAGCCCGAGTGCAGTTGCAAGCTGTGCATTGTTTTTGAGAATTTCTCTGTTTTTCTTAAGCATACTTTCCTTGTGAACTCCTCTGAAAAGAGTGCTTTCATAAAACATATCAAGGCTTGGACAGTATGTGCACCACCAGAAATAAACATCGTCCTTATGCCCTCTTTCCCTTACCTGAATTGGAATATCATCGTAAAGAGTGTTCACTTCAAAGCTTTCAACTCCTGCTCTTACCGTATCTATCATATGTATTTCAAGGTCGAAATCATCAGCAGCTCTTGCAAAACCGCCGTAGAAATCATCAAAGTTTTCATAAAGTCTGTTGAAGCTTGAAATGTTGTATTCCTTAATATCCTCGTCTTGTCTGTCAAGAACCTTTAAAATGGCGTGCATACAGTCAA
>JAGARF010000137.1 GCA_017622395.1 Clostridia bacterium
CACCCCAGCCGTAAAACACAAGGCTCGCAATAAGCAACACGGGGTTTTTAAGAGGCTTTGGTGCAAGGAAGTACACTATCAGTACTATTGGTAAAAAATAATATAAAAATGGAATACTCGAAAAAAGCATACTCTACTCCTTAAGAATAAAACGGACACGAAAGCGTCCGTTTTAAATTATAAATTAATCTTCAAGTGAAGTCGGGCACATTACAAAGAATACTTTATTGCCTGAGCTTCCTGTTACCATTTCGTCTGCTTCAACGCAAATGTTCCATCTTTTGTTTGCATTCTTTTCAAGATTTGCTATAAATGCAGGTACATCATTAGCACTTGGAAGTTCAAAGATGTAACCAACAAAAGGAATTGAGCCAATCATAGGTGCAAACATAACACCTGTGTTAAAACCTTTGATTTCTGCATTGTCAAAACCTGAAAGATAACCTTCTTCAACAGGCATTGCTCCGCCACCGAATTTAATTGCAGGGTTTGCCAAAAGTGCATCTGCAATTGACTGTGCGTCCATACCTGATGCTGCCTTTGCCTTGAAGTCTGCAAGAAGTGTTGTGCCAAGAGTTTTTGCTGTTTCAACAGGTTTCTCAGCAGGCTTTTCTTCAGGTTTAACTTCAGGTTTCTGAACAGGCTTTTCTTCCTGTGGCTTTTCAGCAGGTTTTTCTTCTTCCTGTGGTTTTACTGTTTCAGGTTTCTTTGTTTCTTCTTTTTTGTCTTCGGCAGGTTTTTCTGTCTCTTCAATTTCATCTTCAAGACCTTCTTCAGGTTTGCTTGTTTGTACCATTGTATCAGGGTCCTTAACTTCTTCCCCGCCTTTGTTTCCTCCGCAAGCTACAAGTGACATTGTAACTGCTAAAGCTAAAATAAGTGCTATAATTTTTTTCATAATTTTTCTCCTTTTTATGTTTCTCTGCTTATAATACCTTTTATTAGTCAAAAAGGTTGCAAAAATTTTTTTCTTTAGTAAAAATCCCGCCTGACCGTTGCTGTCTCAGATTTTTAAACCTGTTTACACAGGTGGGTAATCTCTCATCTGCTTAGTCGCTCCTAACATCGTAAAATACGGAAGGCCTGCAAGCCACAGACGAAGGCAATTTCCCTTTCATCAATTGTTGGTTCAAAACATATAAGACTGCTGACAAATCAGGCAGGATATTTATTTATTCTTCTATTTCAGAGTTGTAAAGGTCAAGAACAGCCTGAGCTTCGCTGTCGTCCTCAACGCCAACTAAAATTTCTTCTCCATCCGACTCTTCAAACTTTAAAATAACAACTCCGTCATCTGGTTCTTTAACAGGAAGAAGAAGTACATACATTTCATCATTCATTTCAATGGTATCAATGTGTTCGAATTCAACTTCGTTTCCTTCGTCGTCTGTTAAAAGTACAATGTTTTCGTTTTCAGCCATTTTTTATTTCTCCTTTATCTTTTTTCTTCAGCTTTATTTACAAGGGCAACCAAAAGAAATGCTAACGCAATCATTGCCACACCTGCACAGGTTTTAAGATATTTTCTTAAATTTAAAATGTTTTCAACATATGTTATGGCATATGGAAGTGCAAAGAAAAGATAAGTCCAATTAATGAATGTTTCTCTTTTCTTTATTATGTTTATTATTGCAAAAATTACACCTGCAACAAGTATCAATGCCCAGATTGCAAAAAATACAGTGAGAACTATATTTGTCCATCCTGTAGGCAATACTGCAAAAAGCACTACAGCAATTACAGATAATGCAAGAAGTATTGCTTTAACAACGGTTTTTTCAAATATATCCTTGCCTGTAGCAAGCTTTGCAATATAGCAAAGAGCAAAAGGTGCAAAAAATGCCATTGCAAGATATGTGAGCATTGTTGAATAATTTCCTGTCTTAGGAATAATTGCAAACACAGCAGAAACAAACATTATTGCTGAAAATGCAAGTGTTGCAAACGCAAGTTCTCTTCTACCTTCTTCTTTTTTAAGAAAGATAAGTGCAAAAACAGCAGATGCCGTCATTGCAAGATATCCGAATGCCTTGATATAGGCCACTGCATTATAGTCATACTGCATGTAATAAAGTCCTACGCAAGCCATAATAACCAGCATTGCACAGGTGGTTGTAATCGAAATTAATCTAGATCTGTCTTTCATAATTTATCCCCTTATTGTTTAATTTATTTAAGTATAACATTATAACTTGATTTTTTCAAGATTTTTTCAGCAAAAAATATAAAATTCCAATACTTAACACACCAAACAAATTAAACACATACTTAACAAGTATTCCAAAGTCAACACTCTGCATTATAAGCGACGCTAAGAAAAGCATCGTAATATGGGCATATTTACCTTTTTTAAAGCAGCACATATACCCATACCCTGATGAAACCGCAGTTGTAAGCATAGCAAGCAGAAGTGCAGGATAATAAAAAAATGTGAGATTAACACTTCTTGCAGTTTCAAGTAAAGGCAGGTTGCATACAAACTCCGGTAATGCAAAATATACCATAAAAATAAGCAGACACACAAAAGCCGACACCACACCTGCAGTTACAGATGCCTTTTTCGTATCCTTAATATAATGATTTAAAGATGGTATAACAGGCAGACAGCAAAGGGTATTGTATGCAACATACTTTACAGAAGAAAAAGAAACATCTGCAAAAGTGGCAACCTTTGCAGATGCAATTACAAGTATTCCAATCACAATCAAAGGTGTTGCTATTAAATTAAGATATGTTATTCCTTTAAGCTCAAACACAAAAATCAAACAGCACAAAAGTGAAAATACTACCCCTGCTCCCTTGAAATTAAGTGCCTCTCCTGCTCCGCTGCACATAACGCCGTAAGAGAAAAGTGCAAAGACAAGGCTTAAAGCTTTTATAAAAGGTTTTATTTTCGGACATTTGTACTCAAGCAAGTCTTCATATGTATAAATACTATTTATATTTATATATGTAAAAAGTCTTGCATTAACAGTTAAAAACAAAAGAAATGCAATTAATATGCCGTATGGATTTGTAAAAAACTGCTGTATTTCTTTTCCTGTTGCAAACCCTGCTCCTATAAGCGTGCCTGTATATATGGCTGTTATGTAAATAATTTCTTTCAATATATCACCTCTTTTTAATATTTATGCATCTTTTTTCAAAATATGCAAATAATTATACATACATTTTGCATAAAAATACAATTTTGTTAAATTTTTATGCAAAAACTATTGACAAATAAAATATAAGTGCTATAATAGTCACATAAGTTAAATTTTGAAGGAGATTTTTAGTTATGAAACAGTATAAAAAAGTTGTTCTTGCATACTCAGGCGGTCTTGATACATCTATCATTATTCCTTGGCTTAAAGAAACATACGGTGATTGCGAAGTTGTTGCAGTTTGCGTAGATGTTGGTCAGGGAACTGAGCTTGACGGTCTTGAAGAAAAGGCTCTCAAAACAGGTGCAAGCAAATTATACATCGAAAACATTCAGAAAGAATTTGTTGAAGAATATGTTTGGCCTACTCTTAAGGCAGGTGCTAAATACGAAGGTTACCTTTTAGGTACATCTTTCGCCCGTTACCCTATTGCAAAACGCCTTGTTGAAATTGCAAAGGCTGAAGGTGCTGAAGCTATCTGTCACGGTTGCACAGGTAAAGGTAACGACCAGGTTCGTTTTGAATTAACAATCAAAGCTTTCGCTCCTGACCTTGATATTATCGCTCCTTGGCGTATCTGGGATATCAAATCCCGTGAAGAGGAAATTGAATATGCTGAAGCACACAACATTCCTCTTAAAATTACAAGAGAAACAAACTATTCAAAGGATAAAAACCTCTGGCACTTATCACACGAAGGCTTAGACCTTGAAGACCCTGCAAACGAACCAATGTTTGACAAGATTTTAGAGCTTGGTGTTTCACCTGAAAAAGCTCCGGACAAGGCTACATATGTTACAATCACATTTGACAAAGGTGTTCCTGTTGCTCTTGACGGCAAAGAAATGGATGGCGTTTCACTTATCGAAGAATTAAACAAAATCGGCGGTGCTAACGGTATTGGCATATTTGATGTTGTTGAAAACAGACTTGTTGGTATGAAGAGCCGTGGTGTTTATGAAACTCCCGGCGGAACAATTCTCTACCACGCACACGAAGTTTTGGAAACAATCTGTCTTGACAAGGAAACTGCACACTTCAAAGCATCAGTTGCTCAGAAAATGGCAGACATTGTATACAATGGTCAGTGGTACACACCTCTTTGCAAAGCTATTCTTGCTTTTGTTGACGAAACACAGAAAACAGTTAACGGTGATGTAAAGCTTAAGCTTTATAAAGGTAACATCATCAACGCAGGTGTTACAAGTCCTGATACTCTTTACGATGAACAGACAGCATCATTTGGCGAAGATGAAGACTATAACCAGATGGATTCACAAGGCTTTATCAACCTCTTTGGTCTTCCTATTACTGTTAAGGCTAAAAAAGACCTTGCAAAAGGCAAAAAGCTTATCTAAACTATAAGAGAGTTCCCTCGGGAACTCTTTTGCGATAAAGAAAGGATTTTAAAAATATGAAACTTTGGGCAGGCAGATTTACAAAAGATACAGACGAAAGAGTTAACAGTTTTAACTCTTCCCTCTCCTTTGACTGCAGAATGTATAAGCACGACATCAAAGGCAGTATGGCACACGCAAAAATGCTTGGCAAGTGCGGTATTATTTCAAATGAAGATGTTGAGCTTATTTTAAAAGGTCTTGAGGGCATTTTAGCCGATATTGAAAACCAAAAGCTTACCTTTGATAACGATGCTGAAGACATACATATGTTTATTGAGGCAGAGCTAACAAAAAGAATTGGCGATGCAGGAAAAAGACTTCATACTGCAAGAAGCAGAAATGACCAGGTTGCTGTTGATTTAAGACTTTATCTTATTGACGAAATTAAAGAAATAATTGAACTTATAACAGAACTTATTGAAGTTTTAATAAAAAAAGCTGAAGAAAACAAAGAAACCATTATGCCCGGATATACACATCTTCAAAGAGCTCAGCCCATAATGTTTGGCCATCATTTGATGGCATATGTTTCTATGCTTTTAAGAGATAAAGAAAGACTTTCTCAATGTTTGGAAAGAACAAAAGTTCTTCCTCTCGGAAGCTGTGCTCTTGCAGGTACAACCTACCCAATTGACAGACAAATGGTTAAAGACGAGCTTGGGTTTAACAATGTTTGCGCAAACAGCCTTGATGGCGTTTCTGACAGAGATTTTGCAATCGAGCTTGCCTCTGATATTTCAATTGCAATGATGCACCTTTCAAGATTTTCCGAAGAGGTTGTTCTCTGGTGCAGCTGGGAATTTAAGTTTATTGAACTTGACGACGGTTTTTCAACAGGCTCAAGCATTATGCCACAGAAGAAAAATCCTGATATAACAGAGCTTGTAAGAGGAAAAACAGGCAGAGTTTACGGAGATTTAATGACCCTCCTTACAATGATGAAAAGTCTGTCTTTAGCATACAACAAGGATATGCAGGAGGATAAAGAGGCGATTTTTGATGCAGTTGATACTATAAAAGAATGTCTTATAACTGTTATTCCTATGATAGACACAATGACAGTTTTAAAGGGCAATATGAGAAAAGCTGCCGCAAAAGGCTTTATAAACGCAACGGATTTAGCTGACTACTTAACAAAAAAAGGTGTTCCCTTCAGAGATGCATATAAAATCTCCGGTTCAATCGTTGGCTGGTGTGTTTTAAATGATAAAACTCTTGAAGAAGTTCCTATGGAGGTTTACAAAGAATATTCTGAAATATTTGAAGAAGATGTTTTTGATGCAATTAACCTTGAAACCTGCGTAAATATGAGAAAATCAGAGGGCGGTCCTTCAAAAGAATCTGTAGAAAAACAAATAAAACTTGCAAAAGAAAAACTATAAAAACAACGGCTGAAATTCAGCCGTTTTTATATATGCAAAAATGTAAGTATTGAAATAATAATTATCAGGAATGAGAAGTTTATAACTGAAAATTCTTTTAAATATACCAAGAATTTGCCGGGGTTGTTTTTAGTATATTCTTTTAATGTTATAAGACTTGCAAGAGATGCTATTAATGTTCCCGCTCCACCGATATTTACACCAATTAATAGGTGTGCATAGTCGGTTGTAAACTGAGAAAGAAGTATTGCAGTAGGTACATTGCTTATAAACTGACAGGAGAATATACTAAAAAGCATAGTGTTTTTTGCGAGCAGTGTACTGAATATTTTTTCAACCGCATCAATCCTTGCCATATTCCCTGAAAAAATAAAGAATGCAACAAAAGTAAACAAAAGACCGTAGTCAACATCTTTTAATGCTTTTCTGTCCATAAAGATAAGAAATGCAGGAATAATTATAAGGCCTGTCCAATAAGGAACAAATCTGAAAACAATAACAATTGAATAAATAAACAGCAGCAGATAAATTATTGTTCTAAGCTTTGGCATTTTTATTTCTTTCTTCTCAATTTCAAGCTCTTCTTTTTTAACAAAGCAAATACAGGTAATGGTTATTAATACTATTGACAGTATGAAAGGAATTGCCATAATCTGCATAAATTCAAGAGTTGGAATGTTAAATTTACTGTATAAATAAAGGTTTTGCGGATTACCAAAAGGGGTAAGCATACCACCAAGATTTGCGACAATATTTTGCATTATGAAAACAAATGCCATCAAATTTTCTTTATGACACGATGTAAGAACAAAATAACCAAGCGGCAGGAAGGTCAAAAGTGCCATATCGTTTGCTATAAGCATTGAACCTATAAATGTTATGTAAACAAGTGCTAAAACGCACATTCTTGCATTTTTAAAATATACAACAATGTTTTGTGCTATCATATAGAAAAAGTTTATGTTTTTCAAAGCGCAAACCACTGCAAGAACACAGAAAAGGCAGGTAAGAGTTTTAAAATCAAAGTATGATATATATTCTTTGTCCGGTCTTACAAAATATGAAGTTATAAGAGCTGCCATAATTGCAATACATAAAACAGCATTTCGTTTTATAAATCTTATAGCTTTATACATTAAAACACCTCTTTTCATTCAAAAAGGACAGATTTCATTTGAAATCTGTCCTTTTTGGTGCGGGTGAAGAGACTTGAACTCCCACGCCGAAGGACACAAGAACCTAAATCTTGCACGTCTACCAATTCCGTCACACCCGCATATTTGATACTATGCTATTATAACAAATAAAATCAAAATAATCAAGTCTTTTTATGTATTTATTAAAAAATAGAAAGAATACTGTAGAAACAGTACTCTTTCTATAGAATATTTATTCAGTTACTGTTAACTTTTCAAGCGCTGCTATCGGCATTAATGCTTTGTTCCACAGCATTGCCTTAATAGTTTCTGTCTTTTCTTCAACAGTTGCTGATACAGAGGTTGTTCCTGTTTTCACAAAAGTAACCTCACCTGTTGCAGAATAACCTGTTAAAAACATAATACAGTTTGAAGAATTCACAGTTCCTGATGCAGTTGCGGTTATATAATCTCCGATTTCAGGATATTCATTGTCAACACCTATGCTAACCTCCTCAGCTGCACTCTGGTTGTATAAAACTGCAAAACTGCTAAAGTGGTCTGTAAAGAAAGTTATATAGTGTTTTCCATTTTCTTCTATAATTTCACCCTGAACATCATAAACTATGCCTTCGTCGTTTATATAAACAACACTTACATCGGCATCAGAAAGTTCCTTGCTTATTTCCATCTTTATTCTTATTTTTGATGTTGGCTGAACTTCCTGCTCCCCTGAATACATCTTAACATCAATTGCCTGATACACGGCCTTTCCTGTTGCATCTGACACCGCATTATCATCAAGCTTCGGTTCTGTTAAAACAAGGTCTGTCTCCTCATCAAAATCTCCGTTCATATCAACAGGAAGATTGTTAACCGTCTTTGTGACCTTTATGCTTGCACTTTCATACAACGCATTTAATTTTGAAACCGTTGATGCAGGAATATATTCCTTAACAAAAATTGGGAAAGAATGGTATTCATTCATCAAATCGTATATAATAACGCGTTTTGCCTCTGCGTTTTCGTAGCTGTCTGTTGAATTAACAGCAGAACATCTTAACACCTTGCTTGTGAAAGGCATTACATACAACAGCTGAATCTGAGTTGAAATTTTTGCATGCTTTGTAATAAGCTGATTGTATTTCTCCTCCGACACATCACCCTTATCTTCTTCACTCATTGTGTGGTATGTATCTTCAGCAAGCATAAGCCTTGAATATGCAGATGATAAGGTTGCCTTGTCTGCTATTTCCTCAGGTACAAGGTCTATAAGCTCATAAAGGTATGCTATAGCACCTTTGCTTTCCCTGTCAAAGGCATCCGCTATTGCTCTCAGCTGTGAAAGTTTTATAACATACTCATAATCTATCAAAGATTTTGAAAGATATGTTAAATGTTCATACTGAGCATACACATTATCTATTTCCTCTTTCCACTGTCGGTAGTTTGACTGTGTAATGTCAGATGGAAAGCTTTTTATTTTTGCAACTATATCCGACTCAATCAGGGCAATATATGCATTTGCTCTGTCGAGTGCCGCTAAAACTGTAGCATACGCAGATGTGCAAGCACGCTTATCGCTCGCTGAAAGAGTTGCATATTTTTCTGCAAGAGCAGTGAATATTTCTCTTTTTTCATATGCATTTGTTTCGTTTATATCTGCCGCAAGTCCTGCCCTGGCAACCTCATTGCCGTATTCACTTACAACAGTTAACCCACACCTTGCAACTACTACGGTTTCCTTTGTTATATTTGCATTGTATACAAGCTTTCCGTCTGCTTTTTCTGCTTTTACCGAAACACCGTTTACATAGAGCATATTTAACTTGTAGCCATTTTCAATCTCGATGCATATAGTTGCATCTTCCAGATAAGGCACTTTTAATTCTTCTGCACTTTGACCATTATATTCAACAGAAAGGTTTGCACCTTCTGAGTCTATAGCAGATACTAAGAACTCATCTTTTTCAAACACAACAGATATATCTGTGTCTTTGGTTATATTTTCAAGAACAATTCTGTTTTGTGAAACTGTTGTTTTTTCTCCGTTCACGAGAGCATATGCAGTATGATAGCCATAGTCAGGTGTTATTTCAAACCTGGCACTTCCGCCTTCATTTACAACGCTCCTTGCAGGATATATTTTTCCGCCTTTTTCTGCAACTGCTTTAACTGTAAGCATCTTAACAACCTTTTCAAAGGTTGCAGAAATAGTGTGATTTTCTTTTATGTCATAAAATACATAAGACTTGCATACACCGACGCTTTGTCCGTCTACGGCTACATCTGAAATAATATAACCCTCGTCTGCCACAATTCTCGCAGAGCATTTGTCTCCATATTCAACTGTGTCTGTATTTAATATAATTCGTCCGTTACCGTTAGTTGATGAGAAAACCGTGAATGTTTTCTTTCTGCCTGTTACTTCAACCACTGTATTTTGTGTAACGGTTACTTCTATGCATCCGTCTTCACACATAACAGTTTCGCCATTCACGGTTATGCTTTCAACATCATAACCAACATCTGTGCTTATTGTGAATTTCATTGTTGTACCGTCTTTTACCTCGTTGTAGCCTGAAGGTGCGATTTTAACACCCTCGCCTGCAACCGACTGCACAACAAAGTTTTCAACTGTTTCAATTTCCTTGTCTTCTAATACCTGAACCTCAAATGTCTTGCTATAGCCTCCGTAAGAAACAACTACACTATAATTTCCTGCCTGTGTGTTGTCAAAGCCTGATACCTTATACTCATTTTCATAGATTTTCATTGCATAATCTTCGGTATAAAGCCACACATCAACCTCAAAAGGCTCTCCTATTGCATATGTTTCTTTATTTGATGTAATTTCAACACGGAATTTATTCTCTTCCTGCGGCTCATTAACCGTGATACTTCCGTCTGTGTAACAAATTACAAGAGGATTATAGTCTTCATCATAATTTACGGAAGCTCCGTCTATATAGTCGCCGTTTCTGCC
>JAGARF010000138.1 GCA_017622395.1 Clostridia bacterium
AAAGGAGGTTTTTTTATGCAAAAAAACTTTTTCAAAACATTAACATTTATAATGTCAAGTGCAATGATAGTAATGTTATTATTAATCTTTATAACTTTGACAGTAAAATCAAACTCTGATTCGTTAGAAACAGCAAAAGTCCAAATTGAACAAGTCAAAAAAAGAATCGAAGCTAATAATTTATCAACAAACTCATTAAAAGAAACATTAAACGAAGAAAACTTAGCAAAAACAAGAGCATTTGCAAAAATAATACAAGTAAATCCAGATATTATACATAATCAAAAAGAATTAAATGACTTAAAAGAAAAATTAGCAGTTGATGAACTTCATGTAATGGATGAAAACGGCGTATTATCATACGGAACTGAACCGTCAATGTTTGGATTTAATTTTGCAGACAGCGAACAAACAAAACCATTTTTAGAGGCATTAACTAATAAAAATTTTGAGTTAGCACAAGAACCTCAATTAAGTGCAATTTATAAAGTTCTTTTTCAATACATAGGTGTTTCAAGATATGATAAAAAAGGTATTGTTCAAGTAGGTGTTAGTCCAACACGACTTGCTGAGGCATTAAAAGCAAATGAACTTTCAAATGTTCTTTCAGGTATAACAGTTGGAAATGAAGGGTATATTTTTGCAACAGATGCGACAGGAGTTGTAATTGCACATAAAGATACTTCTTTTATAGGTAAAAGTTTAAAAGATTTAGGGCTTGAAAATGACTTTTTGAAAAATGAAAATTCAGGCTTTGCAGATATAAATAATGAAAATATGTTTTATTATACAGAAAAATTTAATGATGTATTTGTTTCTGCTGTAATTCCGTCTAGCGAAACATATTCAAGTAGAAACCTTATAACAATAATTTTCACAGTTTGTTTAATAATAATATTTGGAATTTTAATTTTTTCAATTAATAATATGTTAAAAGTTAGAATCATTAAAGGAATTGACTCAATCATAGCAAGTTTAGAAAAAATAAAACAAGGAAACTTAGATGAAACTGTAAATGTAAATACAAGCCTTGAATTTATAAAATTAAGTTCAGATATTAATAATATGGTTGAAAGTATTAAAAATAAAATTTTCGAGGCAAACTCCCTTGTAAACGAAGAAGTTTCAATTATTAAGGAAATAAAACTAATTTCAAATAATATAATTGAATTTTCAAATAAAGTAAATGATGTTTCCACATCTGTTGCTATCGGTGTTGATGAACAAAAAACAGCTGTCGGTTCATTGTCTTATTCTTTTGATACATTTGCAACTCATATAGAAGCTACAAATGACAAAATAAATTCAGCATATTCTCTTTCAGAAGAAGTTAAAAAGACAATGCTTACAGAGCATAAAGAAATAACAAATATGATAGATTCAATGAAAATCATAACAGAATATTCAAATAAAATTGAAAATATCATAGCTGATATTAAAGATATCGCATCACAAACAAACTTCCTTTCTGTAAATGCGTCAATAGAGGCAGTACGAGCAGGAGAGCTAGGAAAAGGCTTTTCTGTTGTAGCTGATGAGGTACGAAATCTTGCAGAAAAAACTAGTGAATTATCAAAAGATACAGAAAAACTTATAAATGAAACTATTGAGAAAATAAATGACGGAAATGAAAATATAATAAATACAGCTAAATCATTTGAAAAGATTATTGAAGAAATCCAAAACTTCACAAATATTTTTGATGAAATAGTTAATATAACAAAAAATCAAAATATAATTTTTGAAAGTGCAAAAAGTGAAATTGATCATATAAATGCAGTTGTTGAAAGAAATATTGCAACAGTAAACGAAAGTGATGCCGCATCAAGAGGATTAATAAAACAAGCAGAAGGACTTATTAAAGTTGTTCAAAACTCTGACAGATAATTTTCTTAATTTTAACTGCTTATAAAACACTTTTAATATTTTAATTTTCACAAAAAAGTAGCTATGAAAAATGCTAAATCATTTTTCATAGCTCTTTTTTATTTTTCAGTTATTTAGTTTCTAAAGCTTTCACAAGAACCATAGCTGAATCTCTTGAATCTATAAATTTGTTTTTATCAACATCATAGCAAGAGCTATCAACATTCTCTTTTTTAAGTACATATTGTAAAATCAAAGAAGCATCATCAACAGATAAAACACCGTCGCCATCAGCATCTCCATCAATTTTAGAAATAACTTTTCCCGTAGTAACATTAAATATAACTGGTGTAAGATTGTCAATATATGCTAAAACAGTAGTGTTACCCTCTTTAATAGCTTTAATTTTAACAGTTGCAATACCTGTTTCTGGGTCAACCATAACAGAATTATTCAACACATCAACAATAGAAATATCAGAAGAAACAAAAGAAACTTTTGAATTAACATTTTTAGGTAAAACAGAAACAGAAATTTCTTGTTCTGCCCCAACTTCTGAAATAACAACATCTTTTTTAGAAGTAGTTATAGATTCAGCAAAAACAGTATCATCAGCCTTTGGTTCAATAAATTTCAAATCAGAAAGAGTAAAAGTAACTTCAATTTTCTTAGCCTTAGGATAATCTTTAAAATTACAAGTATTAGAAGAAACAGAAACACCGTCAATAGCACAGCCATCATAACCATTTATAGGGTCGCCTGTATCAAATATTCCAGAAGCATTAATAGCCTCTTTTTCGTCAGTTTTTGTAATAGTCATTTCGTTTCCATCAACTAAAACTTTGTCATATTTAATTTTACAAGTAGTTAAAGGAGATTTCATATCCTCTGCATTTGTAACAGCTAAATCTTTTATATAAATAGCAGTAAGATTTTTAAGTGCTGTAACATTAGCCTTTTGTCCCGCAGAAGATAAATCTTTATCAATATCAAAAGATAAAGTATATTGACCTTCGCCAGTAATACGAACACTTTCGCCAACTTCATTTCCAAAATATTTAACTTGGCTATCGTTGTATAAAACATTTAAAGCTAAGTCAATATAATCTTTTACTTTAACATCACCAACAGTAACTTTAATAACTTTTGTAATACCGCTTGAAGCAGTAACCGTAACAGTTGCAAAACCTTTAGAAACTGCTAAAATTTTACCAATAGAAGAAACAGAAACAATATTTTCGTCAGAAGATTTAAAAGTAAGGAAATCATTTTCATTTTCTCCTAAAATATTAACATCAATGTAAGCATATTCTCCAACAGCAAAATCATAATTATCTTTTTCAATGTCAATATTAGCAATAGTAGAATTATCATTTGCAGAAACATTTACAGTAATATCTTTAGAAACAGAACCACTTTGAGAAATAGCCTTAATAGTTGTTTTGCCAATACCTTTTGCTCTAATTTTGCCTTTATATACCGTTGCAATACTTTCGTCATCACTTGCCCAAACAACAACATCATTTGTGTCTGTTGGTAAAACAGTAGTGTTAATAACTGCATCTTCTCC
>JAGARF010000139.1 GCA_017622395.1 Clostridia bacterium
AAAGTCCCACAGACATAAAAATGGAAAGGATAACAGAAAAATATACAACTGCATCCTTAAGCTTGTCGCCGAAAACCTTTTCAAGCCACTTGTCAAACTTTGTCGGCTCTTCTTCCTCAAGGTCAACAAATTCTGCTGAATACATAAGTGCCTTAACACCTGTAACCATTGAGCCGAAGAAGTTAATACAGCCTCTTATGATTGGTATTTTAAGCCATATGCTTTTTTTCTTTATTTTTACATCCTCTGTTTTTAGTACAATTTCTCCGTCAGGCTTTCTTACGGCTATTGCCATTTTTTCAGGTCCACGCATCATAACGCCTTCCATAACCGCCTGACCGCCGATAGAGGTTTTATGCTGATTATTTTTTTCTTTCATAGCTATCTCCTTTAAAGGCACAAATACCTTCATTTAATTTTATCATAACAAACAAACTATTGCAAGTGAAAAAAGAGTGAAAATAATCTTTGTCACCGACGGAATGTTTTTCATATATTGTAAAGAGGGGTTTTAATATTTATATCTCTCAGAAAGGCTTGGAAATTTATATGAATTGTTGTTGCTCTAACCTTTGCAGATTGTTTTCAATCATAGCAAGTATTATTATAGGCTTTATTACCGCACTTCTCCAGATTACAGGAGTTATAACCCTGACACCTGCTTTTTTATGGGTGGCTCTTGGAATAGCGATTGTGTATCTTGCGGTTTTAGTTTTGACAGCTCCAAGGCTCAGAAGTTGTCAGGACTGCGTTTGTTCCAACTTGAGCCTTGTAACTGCAGGAATTTTGGGTACTTCATTAACCGCTTTAATTCTCCTTGCAGTAACCTTTGCCGCAACAAGCATTTTAGGTGCAATCATCGCAGGTGCACTTCTTCTTTTCTTAACCCTTATTGTAACTGCATCTGTTTGTTTTGTAAAATGCGTTGCAAACTGCGGGGAGTAAGAAAAACTGAATTTCAATGCAGTATATTTGTCTTTTAACTGTGCGAAGCACAACACTGTTTGCCGTCAGGCAACATCATTTATCAAAGATAACATCATTTTGTGTCCGCAAAGGCGGAATGATGTTGACCTAAAAGGTCAAATGATGTACTCGCTTTGCTCGTAATGATGTTGTGTCCTGCGGACACAAACACAAAAAAAGCATACTCTGCGAGTATGCCTTTTTTGTGGTGCGGAAGGCGGGACTTGAACCCGCACGGTCTTAAGACCACTACCCCCTCAAAGTAGCGTGTCTACCAATTCCACCACTTCCGCGTGCAACAAAAGTATTTTAACACCAAAAACAGCTTTTGTCAACAACAAATTTATATTTTTTTCTATTTTTTTATCATTTTGTGCATTTGCATAGAAATTTTATCCATAATTCCCATTTCGTTGCCCTGCATTAAGATGTTTGTTTTATAATCAACAAGGAGTATTCCCCCTGCTAAAATCCCTATTAATGTTATTATTTTTAAACAGCATTTCATATTTATTTCTCCTTTATTTGATAATGAAATAAAATTGCTTAGGTTGTGCTGATTTACGACCGTCGTGTACTTTGTGTACACAAGAGAGTAAAGCAGTGCAAGATAAGTGATTTTATTCATTATTTGATAGCTTTATCCAGGACCTGAGCAAAAAGCTCTACGCTTATTTTCGCCTCCTTAATTGTATTTCCGTGAGTTCCCACCTCAAGGATTATGTAGTTTTTATTAAGATGCTGATTAAATCTTTCGTCGCGGAAATTAACAGGTCTGAAAAGACCTTCAAACATATCCTGTCCTATCTGTTGAATTGAAATTGCAAATTTCAGGTTTTCAAGATAGTTGTTATGGGTAAGTCCTCCGCCGTCACTTCCCACAACCATCATTAATTGTGCCGCCTTTTCCGCTCCTGTATCGTAGGTAAGCTTTATTTTTTCGCCCTTTTCGTTTTCAATGGCATCTCTGTGCAAATCTATTATAATTCCTATATCGTCATAATTCTCAAGATACCATTTTGTTGTGCCCAGAGAATTCACATAGGACTTGTTATAGTCATCTTTATCGTGCATTTTTATGTCGTGAAGAACATCAAAGCCGTATTTTTCAAGCTCCTTTTCAAGATGTGTTCCTACAGCTACAACATTTTTGTCTTTGTTTTCTGTTCTGTCGCCCCCTGAGTCTATATACCCTTCTGTGCCGTGAGAATGTATTATTAATATTTTGAACTTTTTACGGTCAGAAATTAATGTATAATTTTCCATCAGCTTTTTGATGTCTATTTCCTTGTCTGTTGTGTTTGAAACGGATATTTTATTATAAGATGTGTTTCCTCCGCTGATTATCTGTTTTTCATAGGTCTGCTCCAAGTGATACCCCTGCTCTGCCTCCTGAGGAGTGTATGCATTAAATGTCTGCTTTAAATCCTGTCCTGACAGAGCATAAAGCATATCCGCAAAAAGCAGATGAAAGCCTTTAGTTGCGTAGGAGGAGTCAAACATCATAATATTAAGCTCCTCATCAGGCTTAAAAAGCTTTACATAAAAAGCAGGCCTGAAAAACACAGACAGGGCATATATTATAACCATAGCAAGCCACAACAGCTTTTTTATGTTGTTTCTCATAAACTCACTCCTTGTCCACAGTATATGAAAAATTTTCAGTCTATATAACCTTCAAGGTCGTCAAATTCTATATTATGAAAAGCAAGGTTTATACCATATGCAACAGTTTTCCCAAGCTTTCGCACAAGCTCGTCCGACTCTTTTGGTGCAACAATCATAGGAGTGATATCATCTTTGATTTTTTCAAAAAGACTGTCTTTGTTTTCTTTTGGAAGAAAATCATAAACTATAGTTTTTGAGTCCACCACCATTGGCACACCTATGGCAATAACAGGAACAGCTAAAGTGTTTCTGCTTATTTCCTTTCTGTGGTTTCCCACTCCTGAACCGGGACATATACCTGTATCTGTAATCTGCACCGCGTGGGCAAGCCTTTTTGTTTCTCTTGCTTTTAATGCATCAACGGCAATTAAAAGGTCGCACCCTGTTTCTTTTACGAAGCCTTTTATAATATCTGAGCTTTCAAGTCCCGTTCTTGACATCACCCCTGTTTTTATGGCACTTACCCAGCCGAACAAATCTTCAAATTTACCTTTGTTATATTCTAAAATGTGTCTGGTTACAATAAGATTATCAACTGTTATAGGACCGATTGCATCAGGAGTAATTAAAACATTGCCAAGCCCTGCAACTGCAAGATGGGATTTTTGGCGAACCAATGACAAAATCTGATTTTTTATGCAGAAAGCAAGCTCTCTTAAATCAAAATTGTCAAATTCAATGGTTATATAAGTTCCTTTAGGTTTTCCGAGTGCCTGTTCGCCTCTTTCGTTTAAAATTTCGACTTTAGTGATTAAAATATCATTTTCTTTTATAACAGTTGCCTTAACACCGTTTATTTCGGTTATTTCTCCTGCGTTTTCTTCGTACATTTCTTTTGCCTCAAGAGCAAGGTCTGAATTAAGCATAAAATTCCTCTTTCCATTAAAAAATAGTAATGCAAAAGCATTACTATTTTGTGAAATGTAAAATGAATTATTCTGTTATAATTACCCTTACTTTATCAAGAGAGGAATTACTCATATATACAGATATGTTTTTCCCGCTTAATCCCATAACATCTGAGAATTTCATAAGTGTGTAGTTATCACCGTTTTTGCTGTATACTGCAACATCTTCGGAAATTGAGTATTTTTTGCCTCCTGCGTGAACATATGAGTAATCAATATCAGTTACGGTATCATTAATTTTAATAAGTCCGCTGATGCTTTCAACACCTCTTGCGCCTGTTATAATTTTAACTGCATCTCCAACCTTAAGAGAAGACTTGTAATTTCCGTTTAAAGTCATTTGCTGTCCTTTTACATCAAGTACAAAAGAGGTTATATAGGTTTTATTTGTGGTAACATCTGTTATAACACCATATGAATAACCGTCGCCTGTTACATCATTTAAGAAAATATTTTCAATATTTCCGTTGCTGTCTGCTGTGTAGTATAAAACATCGCTTTGCTTTAAATTTAATCCGTCAAGCCTTGAAATGTAAATTTGTTTTGCCATAGGCGTCTTTTCTTTGTCTGTTATCATAACATCTAAAAATTTAACATTCTGGGAAAGCTTTCGTGTTCCTATGGTATAATTTTCGGCTGAAACCTCTCCTTCAAGACTGTTGCCTGTAACCTTTGTTAAGGTTGCATACCCGTCTTTTATCTGTACTTTGTTTATTGCAGAAAGGTTTGCCTTGTAATCTTTTTCGGTTTTGTATTCGTATGTTGTGCCGTCTGCAGTCATAACAGAAACATAATATGAAGAATATTTTTCACCTGTTGAATATTCATAAAACTTTGTTCCTGTACCTGTTACATAGCCATAGATGGTTGTTGTCTGTATTTTTGCAGAAAGCACATCTGCAACCTCTCCGTTTTTACCTAAAAGCAGTAAAATACTGTCACCGTACTCAAATTCACCGCCTGTTGCAAGCTTTGAAAAGGCTTCGTTTGTTTCAATGTTATAGCTTACTCCTGAAACGGTTACCGCTGTTAAATTGTCTTTGCTTGGTGTTGCTTTTTCATACACACCCAAAATCTTGTCTGAATACATCCACACAGTATCAAGCTTTTCTGAATAATAAACAATATCATTTACCGCCATATCATAAGCAGATGCAGCTTTGTCGTTTCTGTAATATTTAGCAGAAGAAGAAACTGCGTTTTTGATTGTGTTAATATTTATGCTGTTAATTGTAACAGGACCTTCTATTTCAGCATTGTCCATAACAATATTCTCAATATCGCCGTTTGATGCAAGACTATAGCCAAACACAGACTCAATAAGCTTTGAGTTTGAATTTTTCATTTGAGTGTTTAAGGTGTTATATATAAGATACATAACATCGTGTCTTGACATTCTTGCACCTTGATTTTTATTGTTCAGGTTATCGAGCATTTTAAGCTGTTTTGCCTTGTTCAGCTGTCCCGAAGGCCAGGTTGCGGTAAAGTCGCTGTCTGCATACCCCAAAAGCTTTAATGCAATGGTAACACCCTCTTCAAGAAGTACGGTATCTTCAGGCTTAAAGGTTGAATCGGTATAACCTTTAACAAGACCGTAATCTGCAGCAGTTCTTATATAGGTTGCACCCCAATATGTAAAGGGTACATCAGAAAAAGGAGAAACCCTTGAAACAGAAGAAACATCGCTTCTGTATGGAGAAGATGCAACAGCAACCTTTGAAAACTCTGCTCTTGTTACAGCATCACCAAGATTTAAGTTGCCCTTTTCATCGCCGTTCATAATTGAGAGTGCTTTCATTAAAGACTCTATCTGGCTTTGCGACGCTGTCATTGCGCCTGCCGAAACACAGGAAAACGCAATGCAAAAACCAAGTATAATTGAAATTATTTTTTTCATAATTTTTTCCTTTCTATGATGAATTGACAACTTTGTTGTCATGAATTTTCACTTCGTTCAATGAATTGAGCCAAGGCTCATGAATTGCAGACCTTGTCTGCATGATTGTCAAAAATCGCAAAGCGATTTTATTAAAATCAAAT
>JAGARF010000019.1 GCA_017622395.1 Clostridia bacterium
CGAAATGATTGGTGCAACTCTTTATCTTGCAGGCAAAGAAAAAAGCACAGGAGAGATTGTTGAAAACGCAATGCCCTGCTCTATGTGCAAAAGAATGATTATCAATGCAGGCATCAATGATGTTTACATCAGAGATGACAAAAACAAATTCAGACATTATATGGTATCAGAGTGGATTGAAAATGACGATTCACTTGGAATGAAGGAAGACTATTAATGACCAGATTGGTTACATCAGAAATGAAAAATTTAGCCTCGGCCGCCGAAATTATAAACAATGGCGGTCTTGTTGCGTTTCCAACCGAAACAGTTTACGGTCTTGGTGCAGACGGTCTGAATGAAAACGCAGTTAAAAAAATCTATGAGGCAAAGGGTAGGCCATCGGACAATCCCCTTATTTTACATATTCAGGATATATCGGAGGTTGAACCTCTTACCATTGAAATAAATTCAACCGCAAAAAAGCTTATGGACACCTTCTGGCCCGGACCTATGACACTTGTTTTCAAGAAATCTGCTATTGTTCCCCCTGTTATTTCAGGCGGTCTTGATACGGTTGCAATAAGGCTTCCCGAAAACAAAGTAGCAAGAGAGCTTATCAGGCTTTCAAAAACACCGATTGCCGCTCCGAGTGCAAATACATCAGGAAAACCAAGCCCCACAAAGGCAAGCCATGTGTTTGAGGACTTGAACGGACGAATTGATATGATTATCGACGGCGGAAGCTGTGACATAGGACTTGAGTCAACAGTTATTGATGTAACAACCCTGTCCCCTGTTATTTTAAGACCGGGCGGTGTTACCTTTGAGGACATTTACAAATTGTTTCCTGATGTTTCATATGATAAGCATTTAACATTAGATACAATAACTGATACCGTCAAGCCAAGAAGTCCCGGTATGAAGTACAAGCATTATGCTCCTGAGGGCGAGCTTTTCATTTTAGAGGGCAATATAGAAAAGGTGCAAAAGTATATTTTAGAAAATTCTGATGAAAATACTGCTGTTTTCACCTTTGATGGAATTGATTTTGATTTGCCTTATGTGAGGTCTTTGGGAACTTCTATCTCAGGCAGTAAGCTTTTCTTTGACCTGCTCCGCGAGTGTGACAGCAACGGCATAACAAAGATTTTTGCTCTTATGCCTGATAAAAAAGGCGTGGGCTTTGCCCTATACAACAGAATGTTCAAGGCGGCAGGAGGCAGAATAATAAAACTATGATTACCATTGAATATTTAAAAGAGGAGCATCTCCCCTTTATAGAAGAAATAGACTTAACCTGTCCCCACAAGCCCTGGTCACCTGCAGAATTCAAAAAAGAACTTGAAAATCCTATTGCAAGCTACTTTGTTGCGAAAATTGATGATAAGGTGGTTGGCTATGGCGGTTTCTGGTGGGTTATGTTTGAGGCAGAAATAACAAATATCGCAATTCACAAGGACTACCGAAGAATGGGGATTGCCTCAAAAATAATTGATAAAATGGTTGAAAAGTGCAAAGACACAAGCACCTCTCTTTTACATCTTGAAGTAAGAGAAAGCAACGAAGGTGCCATTAACCTTTATAAGAAAATGGGTTTTGTTCAGGACGGGTTCAGAAAAAATTATTACAACAACAAGGAAAACGCAATCCTTATGACAAAGGAGATTAAAATTGATTAAAATACTTGCAATAGAAAGCTCCTGCGATGAAACTGCCGCATCAGTTGTTGAGGACGGATGCACGGTTTTATCAAATGTTATTAACTCGCAGGCAAATTTACACAAAAAATACGGCGGTGTTGTACCTGAAGTTGCATCCCGCCTGCATATTGAGGCAATAGACGGTGTTGTAAAGCAGGCTCTTATTGATGCTTCCTGTACGATTGACGACATAGACGCAGTTGCAGTTACCTATGCACCCGGTCTTGTTGGCTCACTTTTGGTTGGTCTTTCTTATGCAAAGGCTTATGCTTTTGCGACAGGCAAGCCTTTAATTGGTGTTCACCATATTGAGGGACATATATGTGCAAACTACTTAATGGGACTCACCCCGCCTTTTATGTGCCTTGTTGTATCTGGAGGACACAGCCACATAATTTATGTTGAGGATTACAGAAAATACAAGGTATTAGGCAAAACAAGAGATGATGCCGCAGGAGAAGCTTACGACAAGGTTGCGCGCGTTGTGGGGCTTTCATATCCCGGCGGTCCGAGCATAGACAAAGCGGCAAAGCTTGGCTTACCTTGCATACCAATAACAAAGCCTAAATTTCACGATGAAACCCTTGACTTTTCTTTCAGCGGAATTAAAACCGCAATTATAAATTATCACCACAATATGGAGCAAAAAGGCGAAGAAATCAATGTTAATGACCTTTGTGCAAGCTTCCAAAGCACTGTTGTTGATATCTTAACAACAAACACCTTTAAGGCGGCTGAAATGACAGGTGTTAAAAAGGTTGCCATTGCAGGAGGTGTTGCATCAAACTCTGCACTTCGTGAAAGTTTTGAAAAAGAGGCTAAAAAAAGAGGTATGGAATTTGTTTGCCCTTCTCCGATTTACTGCACAGACAATGCGGCAATGATTGGTGCTGCCGCTTATCATTAATATTTAAGAAAGGAATTTTCAGGTATGGACTTAAACGCAATTCCTTACCTGCCTATAGATTTTAATGAAAAATAAAACTACTACCCTTTCTGATATAGCAAAAGCCACAGGTTTTTCAGCGAACACAGTTTCTCACGCACTTAACGACAAGCCTGATATATCCGAAAAAACAAAAGCTCTGATAAAGAAAACTGCCGAAAAAATGGGGTATATTGCAAACTCCTCTGCAAGCATTTTAAGAAGCGGAAAAAGCAAAAGCATTGCAATTATTGTCCCTGATATTACAAACCCTCACTTTTCTGTTGTAATTAAAGAAATTGA
>JAGARF010000140.1 GCA_017622395.1 Clostridia bacterium
AGTATTGTTGTAGTAAGCTTAAATGCTGAGACAACTATTACGCATACTATAAATTCTGTCTTGTCACAAAGTTTTGATGATTATGAAATCATAGTTAAAGACGGGCTGTCAAAAGACGATACAGTTAAAAACATACCTGTTTCAGATAAAATAAAAGTATATGAACAAGCGGATAAAAGTATATATGATGCAATGAATCAGGGCATAGAATATGCAAACGGAAAATTTGTATGTTTCCTTAACTGTGGTGATTTTTTTGCAGACAATAATGTTTTGGGAAAAATCTATGAAGTGGCGAAAGAGAATGACGAGGCAGTTATTTACGGTAATTATTTAAGAAAAGGCGTATTATTTAAGCAACCAACCAACATTTCGCCTTTTTACCTTTACAGGACACCTCTTTGCCATCAGACAATGTTTATATCAAAAAAGTTGTTTGAAACAAACGGACTTTATAATACAGAATTAAAAATTCTTGCAGATTATGAACATACATTAAAAGATTATTTTTCGGAAACAAAGTTTGTTTATTGTAATTATCCTGTATGTGATTATATGGGAGAAGGTGTTTCTGAAAGCAAAAAAGGAAAAATCATAAAAAACAAAGAGCGCAAAAAAATTATAAAAGAGTATTATTCAAAAAAGAACATAGTATGGAATGAATTCAAAATATTTGTATCTATGAGGAAATTAAGACAAGCCATCGTTTCGGACAAATCACCAAAATGGTTAAGGCTTTTATATCGAAAAGTAATTAACATTGTAAACAAATAGGAGAAAAAATGAAAAAGAAAATTCTTTTTGTGTATATGGGTATGTTCATAGGTGGAAGCACTACAAGTTTGCTTTCACTATTGAATGAGATAGATTATGATAAGTATGATGTTGACCTATTACTATACAGAAACGGAGAAGAACTTGAAAAATACCTTCCTAAGCAAGTAAATTTGCTTCCGCAGGCATTTATCGAGCGACCAACATGGAAAAAAATACTGTATTCAGTTATGAATGGAAGTTTAATAAAAGCATTTTTGAAAAATTTATCAGTCAACAAAACTATAAGACCGAGTGATCAGTTAATGGCATATGTTTGTGCCACTCTTTGCAGAAAAATCGAAACAAGATATGATGCAGCTATAGGTTTTTTAGAAGGCTGGTCAAATGTTTTCACCAATTATTATATAAATGCAGATAAGAAAATTAACTGGATTCATATAGATTATGTTAAGAGAGGTTTTTTTGCTGAGTTTGACAGAGAATGCTTTAAAAAAGCAGATGTGATTGTTACAGTAGCCGAAGATAACCTAAGAATTTTTAATGAACAATTCCCTGAATATAAAGGAAAAACAATCTATATAGAAAATATTCTTACGGATATTTTGTTAAAGCAACGGGCAACAGAAGAAATAGATTTTAAGGCAGAGGGAGATTTTAATATTCTTTCTGTTTGCAGGATAAGTCTTGGACATAAAGGGCTTGACAGAGGTGTGAAAGCACTTAAAAACCTTAAAGATGAAGGCTATAGTGTTAAGTGGTATGTTTTAGGTGACGGACCTGACAGGGAAAAACTTGAAGGTATGATTAAAGAAAACGGACTTGAAAATGAGTTTATACTTTTAGGACCTACACAAAATCCATATCCGTATTTTAAATATTTTGACATATTTGCACTTCCTTCAAGATTTGAAGGAAAACCAATGGCAATAACAGAAGCCCAGATGCTTGGTCTTGTGCCTGTAGTAACAGAATACGCATCTGCAAATGAGCAGATTAAAAATGAAAAGACAGGTATTGTTGTTGAAAACAATGATGATGCAATTTACTATGGTATTAAAAAGGTTATTGATAATCCTCATCTTTTGGAAAGCATCAGAGAAAACTTGAAGAAAACCAATTTTTCCAATGGAGAAGTAATACAAGATATTTATAAAATCCTGTAAGGAGAAGAAGGATGAAAAACCAAGTACAGATGAACGAAAAAAAGTTAATATTCGGAATACCTGAGTACGAATTTGTATTATTACTTATAGTACATATCTGTGCTTTGTTTACTTTTATTGGCAATTCAACAGTTCATACGATAGTTGGTATTGTTGCAATAGGTTGCACGTGTCTACTTGCTTTTAATCAATATTTATATCTTTTATTGCCGGTATATATGATTTTTTATGAGCAATTAGTTCCTTTTGGTGGATTTGTAGGGTATAGAATCTATACGTTTGTAGTGATAGTTTCTTGTATTTTTACTAAAAATACAAAGGTTTCATTTAAATCAATTTTGTTCTTTTTGTTTTTAATGCTATACACTTTTGGTATAGTATATGTAAAAGACAAAAATGCTACTGTTATGTATGTGATAAATTTTCTGTTTTTGGCATTGTATTCAGAAAATTATCTGAAAGAAGGAATTAATTACAAACAGTTCTTTGCTTTTATGGCGCTTTCTGCTGTTCTTTCAGCAGCGTATGGTTTGTTCGGCGGAAATGCCAATGTGGGTAATGTTATGTTAATAGATGGTGAATATATTGAATATACCCGTTTTCTTGCAACATTTAATGACCCTAATTACCTTGGATTAATTTTTAATGTGATAATTTTTGCTTTGTTATGTATAAAATACGAAAATAAATTTTTGCGTATAGGAGCAATAACTGTTTGCTACATAGCACTTCTTGCAACACTTAGTGTTACTGCCATTATTGTTAATCTAGGATTCTTGGCAATATATTTTGTTTTTGTTAAAAAATTGAATCCTGTGGTGTTACCTATAATGCTGATAATTGTTGTAATAATTGTTAATATGTATAACTATGCTCTAAGCAACGATATGGGTTTTATAACAAATTTTGCGTATAGGATAGATGCTAAGATAGAAGCATTAAATGAAGGAGACATAGATGCAACAACTACTGACAGGACTGAATTAAGCAGAAACAACCTGGAGAAATTTAGTGAGAAAAGTATTTTTGGTATGTTGTTTGGCGGTTCCTATATAACATCAACAGGAAAGGAAAAAACCATTTTTAAGGAAGTTTCCCATAATGAATTTGTTGATAATTTATTGTTTTTTGGAATAATTGGTGCAATCTTGTTTTGGAGTTATTTTATAGCAAGATTCAGGAAAGCTACTATGATAGTTAAAAATGACACTGAAATAAAAAAAGCAGTAATATTTGCGAAGGTTATTTATATCGCATACTGTTTTACACTAACAATATTCCCCGATATAAGACTGATGTTTTTGTTTTTCATATAAGGAGAAATTATGAGTATAAAATTTTCGATACATATACCGGTTTATAATGTTGAAGAATATGTTGAAGAATGCTTAGAATCAATATTAAATCAGAATTATGACAATTATGAAATCGTGATAATTGACGATGGATCTACAGATAATTCGGGAAAAATTTGTGACATATATGCAACAAAAGATAATAGAATCAAAGTTTACCATCAGCAAAACCAAGGTTTACTTGCAACAAGAAGAGCCGCGTTAAAGTATGCGGATGGAGATTTTGTAGTATTCTGTGATAGTGATGATAAACTTAAGGAAGGGGCACTGTCTGGTATTGCAAAATATGTTGAAGAATATGCTTGCGATATGTTGATATATAGATACGAAAAATTCGGGAATATGTGTTTTGATGGGGCTCTGTTATATGAAAAAGTTACAGATGTAAGTAGCAATCATAAAAGTGAGCTTATGTATCAAATTGCATCAAATAATGAATTGAACAGTATGTGTTTGAAAGCTGTTCGCTTGTCTTGTGTTGATATTGATGAAAGTTATGATAAATACAAGAATATATCAAACGGAGAAGATTTATTGCAATCATTGGCATTGTTTGAAAACTGTAAGAAAATTGTGTATGTGCCGGATATTTTCTACTGTTACAGAGCTAACGAAAAAAGCATAACAGGAGGCTTTGATTCTAAAAGATATAAGGAAATGGATTTTGTAAGACAAGAGGTTTTATGTTTTTTAAAGAAAAATGATTTTGAATTTAAAAAACATTTACGAGTTTTCTCCGATTGTTATATCGAAATGATGACCTTTTGTGCTGTTGAAGTTGCAGTGTCGGATATACAAGTTAAAGAAAAAGTAAAAATTCTCAAAGATATCAGGGATCTCGAACTTTTCAATGAAAGTATAAAACATGCTACATTAAAAAATTTAACTGTTAAAAGAAAAGTAATTTTCTGGATGATGAAGAGAAAGATGTTTTTATCATTGCGTTTATTGATGAAATTGATTTAAGTTAGAAAGGAAATGTTAATGGAAGATAATATCAAAGTTAGCATTATATGTAATACATATAATCATGAAAAATACATAGCAGAAACACTCGAAAGTTTTTTAATGCAAAAAACAAATTTCCAGTATGAAATTTTAATTCATGATGATGCATCCACAGATAAAACAGCTGAAATTATAAGAAAATATGAAGAAAAATATCCGAATATAATAAAGCCTATATACCAGACAGAAAATCAATATTCGAAAAAAGTCAAAATTGGTATAACATATCAGTTTCCAAGAGTAAAAGGTAAATATATAGCAATATGTGAAGGTGATGACTATTGGACTGATATGAATAAATTGCAAAAACAGTATGACGCTATGGAAAAAAACCCAAGTGTTGATATTTGTGCACACAGTTCAAATAAGATGAATGCCAACACAAATAAAACAGAAGGGGAAATTAGACCGTCATCTGAAGATTGTATACTTTCAATTGAACAAGTAATTGAAGGCGGTGGAGGTTATGTTGCCACAAATTCATTGTTCTATAGAAGCGAAATTAACAAAAATATGCCTGAATTTAGAAAAAATATCGGGTTAGATTACTCAATTCAAATGCATGGCAGTATGAGAGGAGGCATGTTGTTTCTTAAAGACAATATGTCTGTTTATAGAGTTGGAGTTGCAAATTCAGCAATGACAAAACAAAGCAACAATGCACAACTGATTGTTAAAAATAGTGAAAGAGTGCTTTGTCTGTTAGATATGGTTAATAAAGAGACGGATGGAAAGTACATTAAGGCGATTGAAAACCATCGTAGGTTTATAGAATTTGATATTTTGATGGCACAAGAAGAGTACAAACAAATATTTAATGGAAAATATAGGAATGCATTGAAGAGAATGCCTTTGAAACGAAGAGTAGTGTTAAGAATAAAAGCACATTTTCCATTTGTGGAAAAAGTATATCGAAAAGTAAGGAAGAAATAAAATGGTGCAGGTAAAAAACAAAAGCGTGATAGGAAGTCTTTTCTGGAAGTTTATGGAGCAAGGTGGCATTTCCTTAATGTCCTTTGTTATGAACATAATACTTGCAAGGCTTTTAGATCCTGAAGCTTATGGCATAGTAGGGCTGATAACTGTGTTTATTACAGTTTCAACTGTATTTATTAACGGTGGATTTTCAAATGCGCTTATACAGAAAAAAGAACCTAAAAGTATCGATTATTCGTCGGTTTTTTATCTAAGCTTTTTAGTTTCAACACTCTGCTACGGTGTTATATTTGTGGTAGCTCCGCATATAGCACAGTTTTATAATGAGCCTATTCTTGCACCGATTTTAAGAGTGCAGGCAATATCGCTTTTTTTTGCAGCATATACAGCGGTTGCAACTGCAAAATTTCAAAAAGAGCTGAGATTTAAAGCACTGTTTAAAAGAACTCTTATAACTATAATATTTGCAAGTGCTATTGGTGTTTATATGGCATATAAGGGCTTTGGAGTATGGGCACTTGTGGGATATAGTCTTGCACAGGGCATTTTAAATGCAGTTGTATTGTTTATTACAGAAAGATGGTATCCAAAGCTTGAATTTTCATTTGACAGAATAAAAACTCTGTTTTCTTTCGGATATAAATTGCTTATATCAAATTTGATAGATACACTCTATAATAATATATATTCTTTGGTTATAGGCAAAGTATATACAAAAAGCGACCTTGGTTATTACAATAAGGGAAAGAATTTTCCTAATATGATAATACAAAATCTTAATACCTCTATTCAATCTATGCTTTTACCTATTATGTCAAGAGTGCAGGATGATAAACAACAGCTTAAAGCAATGACAAGACGCTCAATAACCGTGAGCTGTTTTATCATTTTCCCTGCGATGGCTGGACTTGCAGGGATTTCAATACCGTTGGTGACACTGTTACTGAAAGAAAAGTGGCTTCCTTGTGTGCCTTTTTTGTGCTTTTGTTGCTTTAATTATGCTTTTACACCTGTCAATGCTGCCAATTTGCAAGCGATTAATGCAATGGGCAGAAGTGACATATTTTTAAAGCTTGAAGTAATTAAAAAAATAATAGGTATTTCAACCTTGATATTAACGATTCCTTATGGACTATACACAATGTTGTTCGCTCGTTGTATAACAACAGCGGTTATATCACTGTTCTTGAATGCTTTTCCTAACAGGAAGTTGTTAGATTATAGTCCTTTGGAACAAATAAAAGACATATTTCCGTCGGCTTTATTATCAATTTTTATGTGTGGAGTGGTATGGAGCATTAACCTGCTAAATCTTAACAGTGTAATAACACTAATTATACAAGTTATTGTCGGTGTTGTGATTTATGTTGCAGGAGCGAAGTTGTTCAAGTTTGAAGCGTTTGATTATGTAATGGGAATTATCAAAGGATACAAGAAAAGAAAGTGAAATTAGATGAAAAAGACAATACTTTTACTGGGCGGATCTGCACAGCAGATTGTTGCGATAGAAACTGCCAAAAAATTAGGTTATTATACGGTGCTATGTGATTTTCTTTCCGATAATCCGGGACAGAATTATGCAGATAAGTTTTATTTGACAAGCACAACAGACAAAGAGGCTATTTTAGAGGTAGCAAAAAAAGAAAAAATTGATGGAATACTTGCATATGCATCGGACCCTGCTGCACCTACTGCGGCATATGTTGCTGAAAAATTAGGCCTTCCTGGAAGTCCTTATGAATCGGTTGAAATTCTCTGCAATAAAGATAAATTCAGAAAATTTCTTGAAGAAAACGATTTTTGTACACCTAAAGCAAAATCCTATATAAGTACAAAAGAAGCAGAAAAAGATATAAAAGCAGGAGTTTTTAAGTTTCCTGTGATTGTAAAGCCTGTAGATTCTTCAGGAAGTAAAGGTGTAAGTCAGATCGACGATGCGGAAGATTGTATTGAAACATTGGAATATGCTATGGCCTTTTCAAGGGGTAAGAAAATAATCGTAGAAGAGTATGTTGTGAAATACGGATATCAAATTGCAGGTGATGGACTTTCTGTCAATGGAGAACTAGTGTTTAGATATTTTGCAAATGATCATTTTAATCCAAAATGCGTGAATCCTTTTGTTCCGGTTTCTGCAAGTTTTCCATACAATATGCCCAAAGAGGTACAAGATAAAGTTCACAATGAAATTCAAAGACTTATATCGTTACTTAATATGGGAACAACAACATATAATTTCGATATGCGCATTGATAAAGATTATAATGTTTATCTTATGGAGATAGCCCCAAGAGACGGAGGTAATTATATTCCGCAGGTTATCAAATATGCAACGGGTGTGGACTTGATAGAATTTTCAGTTAAGGCTGCAATGGGCGAAAAGATAGAAATTAAAGGATGCGCAGAAGGTAGTGGATATTATGCATATTACGCAGTGCACAGTCTTAAAGACGGTGTTCTTGATGAGATTAAAATTGCAGATGAAGCTAAAGATAAGATTATAGAAAACCATATTGTAAAAAATAAAGGTGATGAAATAAAGGCATTTACAGGTGCTAATACGACCCTTGGAATTTTGATTATGAAATTTGAGAGTATGGAAGAAATGTTAGATATGATGGATAATTCTGAAAAATGGATTAACATTATTACTGAATAGGAGAGATTATATTGCTGAAAAAAATCATCAGAAAGATGTATGCTATCAATATTGCATCTAAATTTAAAGGGATGAGCGAATTCGCAATCAATGCAATTGTAAAAACATATTTGAACGATTTTAAGATAAAGCAAATTTCGTTAAGGGAAAAAATGAAGATTCACAAATGTGGATTTACTGTAACAAATTGGAAATATTTAGGATTAACAGAAGAAACTTCCAAAGAATATCTTTCTAATGTACAGTATTTTAATATGCATCCTCTTAATGGTGAGTATTCAAAATGGATTGATGATAAGCTGACATTGAAATACATATTAAGCGGAACTGTTTTAGACGAATATCTGCCAAGATATTATTTCCAGATTGATGCAAAAGGTAATATGTTAAGACTTATGGATTTCTGTTTAGAGGAAAAAGGAAATGTTGTTGACGATTTCGTTGCACTTCTAAAAGAAAAGAAAGAACTTGCAATAAAACGCATAGCAGGTGCTATAGGAGAAGGCTTTTATAAAGCACAGTATAATAAGGATTTATTTTACCTGAATGGTGAAGAATACAATGAAAAGGTTTTTAGAGAGAAGATAAAGCAATTAAAAAATTATCTTATTACTGAGTATTTAAAACCACATAGAGAAATTGCTGAATATTGTTCTGAAACAGCCAACAGTATAAGGTATCTTATTGGCCGTGTTGACGGTGAAATGAGGATGCTAAAAAGCTTTATAAGATTTGGAACAAAAAAATCAAAATTTGTTGAAAATTATAATGCAGGTGGCGTTTTATGTTACATTAATGAAGTTGGTGAGTTTAATTATGGTAATGTGATAGATGCAGAAAATTTGCGTAATATTATTGTTTATGAGCATCCAGACAGTAAAAAGGAACTTAAAGGAAAAGTACCATTATGGGATGAGATCGTAAAGGTAAAACAAATGCTGGACAAAATTTTCCCACAAATGGAATACTTAGGAGTTGATTTTGTAGTAACTTCTGATAATAAAGTAAAGATGCTTGAAATTAATTCATTAACATCATTGGATGCTCTTCAGATGGATGTTTCTATACTCAAAACTGATGTTGCAGAATTTTTTCTAAAAAGAATAAAAAATAATCAATAGGACAGGGACTATTATGAAAGAAATAGGTGGATATATAGAGCTCGATATATCACGTGGTGAAGAATATCATAAAAATGCTGTTGCTGTTAACAGTGGCAGGCATGCCCTTGAGTACATAATAAGAGCAAAAAAAATAAGAAAATTATACATACCTTATTATTTATGTGCATCCATAAGGAACCTTTGTGAAAAATGCGACTGTGAATATGAGTTTTATAGCATAAAGGCAGATTTTTCTCCTGATTTCAATAAAAAACTTGCAGAAAATGAGTATTTGTATATAGTAAACTACTATGGTCAGATGGAAAACAACAGAATAACAGGCTATAAGAATATATATAAAAATATCATTGTAGATAATGCACAGGCTTTTTTTCAAATGCCTGTTGAAAGTGTGGATACGATTTATACATGCAGAAAGTTTTTTGGAGTTTCTGACGGAGGTTATGTGTATACGAACACAAAGATTAGTGAAAACCTTGATACAGACAAATCGTATGAAAGAATAAAATATGTGCTTGGAAGATTCGAAACAGATGCAGGAACTTTTTATAAGGAAGCTGCGGAAAATAATAAATTCTTTGCAACTGAGTCTTTAAGGTTTATGTCAAAACTTACCCATAATTTATTAAAAGGTATAGACTATAACAATGCAAAGAAAAAACGAACCGAAAATTTTGAATACCTACACGAAAGGTTAAAAAAAATAAACAAACTTGACTTGAATGTTCCAGAGGGAGCATTTATGTATCCTTTGTATGTAGGGAACGGAGAAGAATTAAAGAAAAAATTGATAGAGAATAAAATCTTTGTTCCAACACTTTGGAAAGATACATTGGAGGTTGTCGAACAAGGTTCAGTAGAGTGGGATTATACTGAAAATATTGTGCCATTACCTATAGATCAACGGTATGATATTGAAGATATGAAATATATAGTGAAAGTTATAAATTCTGGAAAGAAGTGTAACTAAGAAAGGAAATATAATGAAAAAGGAAACGAAGGGAAAGAGAATACTGTTTCTCGGAGCGGTGAGACCCTTATGTGAAGCAGTTGAAGTTGCTAAAAAAATGGGAATGTATACAATAGTAACAGACTATCTGCCAAATTCGCCTGCAAAAAAATATGCAGACAAAGCTTGCATGGTAAGTACAATTGATGTTGATGCAGTAGTTGAGTTGTGCAAAAAAGAAAAGGTTGATGGACTTTTTACTGCGTTTACAGATTCTATGCTTCCTTATGCCCGAAAAATATGTGATATAATGGGATACCCATTTTATGCATCAGAAAAACAAATAGAATTATCCTTAAACAAAAAGCTATTTAAAGAAACATGTAAAAAATATGGGGTACCGGTTCCTGCGGAATATGATATACAATATGTTGATGGCAAACCGGATGTAAGCAATATAGAATTCCCGGTTATTGTAAAACCGATAGACAGCAGTGGCGGAAGAGGTGTTAAGATTTGTTATGAAGAAGATGAATTTATAAACGCCTACGAGTACGCGTTGAGTGTATCTCCAAGCAAAACTATTATTGTTGAAGAGTATGTAAAAGGTGATGAAGTTACAGCTACATATACAATGAAAAATGGGAAAGTATCTCTTTCTTGTTTTAAAGACAAGCTTATTTCTAAAGATCACGAAGGCATAACATCTCAATCAGATATTCTTATCATGCCGTCAAAGCATACATCAAAATTTGTTGAAGATGCAAATAATAAAATAATAGCTATGCTTGAAGGAATAAAAGCTACAGATGGTTCTGTGTTTTTCCAGGGTATAGTAT
>JAGARF010000141.1 GCA_017622395.1 Clostridia bacterium
AAATAAGGCGGAAGAAAGGGGAGTGCAAACTCAAAAAAGAGCATTAAAATAACTGCAATTGCTGAGAACATTGCACAGGCTATCCATTTTCTTAAATTACTTTTCATAACAAAATCCTTTCATAAAAAATGCATATGCCATATTCAGGGCATATGCAAAATAAACATAACTGATTTCTTTCATCCGGACTATACCGTCGGCTTTGGAATTTCACCAAATCAGCCATAAAGGCTCGTGGGCTTTACCACCGGTAGGGAATTGCACCCCTCCCTGAAACTATTTATATATTGAATTATTCGCCTAAATAGCTTTTAACTATTTCTTCAAGAAGTTCATCTCTTTCAAGCTTTCTTATAAGACTTCTTGCGTTGTTATGGCTTGTGATGTATGTTGGGTCACCTGAAAGGAAATAACCAACAATCTGACTTACAGGGCTGTAACCCTTTTCTTTAAGAGCGTTATAAACAGAGTCCATAATTTCACGGGCATCTGCTTTAGCATCATGCTCAACATTTAATTTCATTGTTTCGTTTATATCCATCTGGTATCCCTCCAATCATTTTCTTAAGTATAACATAAACTATGTATAAATGCAAGGTGTTATCTGTGTTTTTTGTATGAAATATTTACAGAAAGAATACCGCCTGCTGCAGAAAAAACAGCAGTAAGCAAAAGCTTAACCAAAAACATAAGAGAAAGTTTAAAAGCCGGTATAAACACAGCCGTGATGCACAAAAAGATGCAAAGGCAAAGACCGCAAATAAGTCCTCTTACAAGGCCTCCTGAATTCTTTTTAAATGCAGATATAAAGCCTCCGACAAAAGAAGATAAATATAGTGATGTATTTGCCATAATGGGAATTAAATCCTCACTTATGTCAGAGTATGTAACTAAAAAGGCACAAAGCAGAAGAAGTATAATGCACATAAACAAGGAAATTAAAGAGGCTATAAAACTGCTTTTGTATGCGTTATTTAAAATATTCAAAAAAATCACCCTCTGCAAAATAATATGCAGAGGGTATTTTGATTATTCGTTTATTTCTTCAGCATCTTCTAAAAGTTCAGGCTCTTCGATTTCAGCATCTTTAGCTTCAGCAGCCTTGTCAACAGATTTAACTGCCCAGCTGTCAAGCTTAACTTTGTTTTCGCCCATCTGGAGAGTGATAACACCGTTCTTAACTGAAAGAACCTTACCGTGGAAACCGCCGATAGTTGTAATCTTATCGCCTTTTTTGATTGAATCAATCATAGTCTGAGCTTCTTTTTCCTTTTTCTTCTGTGGTCTGATTAAAAGGAAATAGAAAACTGCAATGATGATTACAAAGTAAATAATCATACCAACTGTTCCGCCTCCTGCAGCTGCAGCAGTTTCGCCGTCAGCAAGAGCAGGTGTTGCAAATGCTAAAAGCATTGCAAGTATTGAAAGAATTTTTTTCATTTTTATATCCTCCTGTTTCTTTCTAAGTAGCATAACACATTTTGGAAATAAATGCAAGCGTAACTTACATTTTTCTTATGTCGTCTCCTGTAAATTCAAGATGTGTGTAGTTGCCTGTAAGTCTTGAGCTTATTCTTGGAGAATAAATTGTTTCTAAATCTTCAAGACTTAAATTTGTGTTTATAATAGTCTTTTTACCTGAATTTATTCTTGTGTTTATAAGGTCAAATAAAACCTCAGCTGTATATGTTGTAACAAGCTCAGAACCTAAATCGTCAATGATTAAAAGGTCTGAATTAAAAATATATTTTATTTGTGCCTTGATTGCCTCGTCCTGCTCATTTGAAAATTTGTTAGACTCAAAAAGCGAAAATATTCTGTATGCAGGCTGATAGTACACCTTAAAGCCTTTGTCTATAACCTCTTTGGCAATACAGCTTGAAAGCATTGTCTTGCCAAGACCTGTTCCGCCGTACATAAGAAGATTTTTACTGTCATCTGCAAAAGTGAGGGCATAGTTTTTACAGAAATTAAAGATTATTTCCATAGTCTTTCTGGGTGAAAACTCATCGTCATTGTCTTCGTAGTAGTCAAGATTAAAGGTGTCAAAGGATTGTTCATCCATAAGTATTGGCAGATTTGCTGCCTTGTATACAAGTTCTTTGTAAAGATTTTCCAGACAGGAACAAAGCTTGCCGTCAACATACCCTTCGTCATGGCACATACTGCAGGAAAAAACTTCATCAAGATAGTCAGGCTTGTAGCCGTTTGCAACCAGAAGCTCACATTTTTCCATATTAAGCTTTGAGGCACCTTTTTTGAATTCTTCAAGAGCCTCATCCGAATTTTTCTTTGCAAGCATACTTCTTGTAAGAGAAATACCAAGATTTGATATTTCTTTGTCTATTTCTGCAATACGCTGAATTTTTGAATATATTTCTTTTGTTCTTTCTTCATGGATAAGCTTGTTCTTTAGTTTGATTGTACTAAGCATATCCTGTGCTTTTTTGAAAAGAGTGTTATTCATTTGAAATTCCTTTCATCATTTTCATTAAACTTTCTCTTTTTTTGCGTCTTATTTCATCAAAGTCTGTTTTCTTTTGTTCAAAATTGTTAAAGCCTGATGGCTTAACTCTTTTAACGGGAGCTTTGCCTGATGGCTTTTCGCCTTTACCCTCTAAAATTGAGTTCATATATGAAAAACTGATTTTGCCTGTGGCATCAATAGTCTTTTCATAAGCCTCTTTGATTTGCTCCAAGGTATACACATTGTTCCACTTGTCTGCAAATTCCTTTTCTCTTTTTGTAAGATTTCTGCCGTATATGCCAAGGGTCGAGGCAAGAGTTTTGTATCTTGTTCTCTGCTCTTCTAAAACCCTTATGTATTCGTGAGCCTTTTCCAGAGAAGTTATTTCTTTTTCATACCAGTCAATGGCTGTTTTTTCTATAAGTGCAACAGATTTCCTCTCAAAGCCTTCAAGATAGCCAAGCATTGCAGAAAGTACAGCCGAAGGGAAAGAATAATAATGTTTAACATTCATAATAGAGTCAATATCTTTAGGGGAAAGCATTTTGCCAAAACATTTTTCCGCCGCAGTTATAATTTCTTTCGTTTCGCTTTGCGGTGTGCTTAAAACAACCTCAGGGTCGAGGGCGGGTTTTATGATAAATTCAGGTTTTTCGTCTTTGTATTTTAAGGTTATACTGTCACCTGAAAACTTAATAACACCTTTTTTTTCGAGAGAGGCAAAAATATCTGCAAGCTGTGAAACAGATATTGAAAATTTATTTGCAATGTCCTCAATTTCTGCATTTTTTTTGCCCTGACACAGTATAGAAAGATATAAATATACTTTAAGTTCATCAGGGGAAAAAGTGTCAAGAGCTGTCAAAACAACCTGCTCCTGAAGGACTAAATTTCCCGAAAATCCCTTATCAGTTTTAAATTTCATAATATCACCTGAATTGATTATAGCACACATTTTAAAAAAAATACAGATGTTTTTCAAAATTCCTTGACAAGATGGTAAAAAAAAGATAAAATATAATTAGCTTTTTGTGTATAATTAGTTCTTATGA
>JAGARF010000142.1 GCA_017622395.1 Clostridia bacterium
AATGATGCGGTAGACTGAGCGCTTGTATAAAAATGTTCTTCAGAAACCTCAAGTCCCATACGATGCAGTTTCATCGAAAGTTCATGAGGAGTTTTCTCTGGACTGTTTGTTAAAATCAAAAACTTTTTATTATTTTTCTGAAGCCATGTAACAAATTCTACCACACCGTCAAGTATATTATTGCCATGATATATTACACCGTCCATATCACATATAAATCCTTTTTTATTACGTAAAATATCCATTGTAATCTCCTTTCATTACATTCAAATATTAACACATCAACATAGTTTTGTCAATGAAAATTCACATATAAAAAGAGTCCGATAAAAACCGGACTCTTTAAACTCTATTATTTTACTGAAGCCATAATGTATTCATATGCCCAATGTGAATCATCCATATCTGAAATTGTTACATCAGTGTTATCAGCGTTTTTAACATCCTTACCAATAACTCTGTTTACAATGATAACAACTTCAGCTCTTGAAATGCTTTCATCAGGTCTGAATGTTCCGTCAGGATATCCAAGAATATAACCAAGCTCTACAAATGAATTTACAAAATTCTTTGACCAATGGTCAGCAACGTCGGAAACCTTATCATTTTCAAATTCTTTAACTTCAACACCAAGTGCAACTGTGAGAATCTTTACAAATTCAGCTCTTGTAATTGAATCATTACCACGGAATGTACCATCGTCATAACCTGCAATAATATTAGCCTTTGTAAAGAGTTCAACAATTTTTGCGTTTTCAGAATTTTCAATATCATTTAAATCACAATCGCCTGTAGCATCAGTGATATTAAGAATTTCGTTAAGTGCATTTACAACTTCATTTCTTGTTGCTTTAACGTCAGGATTAAACTTACCTTCTTCATCAGTTGAGATAAATCTGATTTCACTTGCTTTTTCTTTTAAGGTAACAGTTGCAGTTGCCTTTGTGTAATCAGTAGTTGTTTCTTCCTTAACTTCTTCTTTATCTTCTTCCTTGTTTTCGTCTTTAGCTTCTTCTTTATTATCTTCCTTGTTTTCATCTGTCTTATCAGGTGTTACAGTAGAGGAAGATGAACCACCACCAATTGAGTAAGATGGTCTGTATGTAGGTGTAGCTGCAGGAGCGTAAATATTTACTGTTATGCCTGTAGGCTGAACAAGTGTATAGTTAGCCGCGTCAGCTCCTAAAAGTGTAATTTCAGCAATTGTAACAACTTTGTTATTACCAGATAATGTATCAGCAATAGTACCTTCTGTTGGCATTGTTGCATAAACATTATCCCCTTCAACAATACCGTCAAGAACCCCACCTGTTAAAGCAACAACAGTTGTTTCATCAGTTACTCTGTTTGTAGCAGCAAGACCTGTTACTGTTAATTCCTTAGGACTAATTGTAACTTCTACATCATTAAATTCAGATATTGCAAGTTCGTAATTGTCAGCATCAGCACCTGCTAATGAAATAATAGCATGACCGTTTGTATAAGTTCCAACATTTTTGCTGTATACATCAGCAACTACTGAGTTAGTAACAGTATCTCCTGATAACACACCTGCAAGTGTAGCTGTTGCGTTAATATCAACTTTACCATCATATATTTTGTCTTCAGCTACAACTGATGCAGTAATATCTTTTTTATAAATCTCAACAGATGTGTTCAAAACTTCTTCAGCAAGAACATAATTTACTGAAGCATCACCACTTAATGAAACAGTAACATCGGCATCATAAGCACCTGCATTTTTAGAAGTTAATTCACCTGTTGCAGTTGCAGTAACAAATTCTTCATCAACAGCAAGTACACCATCAAGTGAAACTAAAGTTTCAAAATCAAGTGTTCCGTCATAAGTTCTGTTAACTGCTTCAACAGTAGCTATAATCTCTTTTGGTACTACTATTACAGCAATGTTATCAACGATAACTTCGGCTGAATCATCGCCTTCAGCAACATCAAATACATAATTTGCAGAATCTGTGCCTGTGAGTCTTAACTGAACTTTACCTACATGCTCACCAACATTTTTTTCAGGAATAGAAGCACCAATACATTCAACTTCTACTACATCATCGTTAACAACACCATCTAAGACAACATTTGCAACAAAATCATAATCTGCATTGTATATTTTTTCTTCTGCAGTAACTGTATATGTAAGAGCTTTCTTTGCAACTGTTACATTTGCTGTGAATACTTTTTCTTCGCAAGCATCAGTTTCAGGAACAGTTACAGTAATTTCAGTATTACCTGCCTTAACAGGTGTAACTGTGATTTTTTTAGCAGCAGCGTCATAAGAAACTGTCACAACTTCTTCGTTTATAGGTTCAACTGTAACAGTATCTTCTTCAACATCTACAAGTGTAAGTGGAAACTCTTTTGCTTCGCCATATGTAAGGCTTAATTCAGAAGCAATTGGGTCAGGGTGCTGACCTAAATCTACAACAACTAATTCACCATTTGTATAAGTAACATTATAATTATCACCATTATTACCATCATCAACAGTAACATCGTCATTTATAATATCGTATGTTGTAGCTTCAAGGCTTCCGTTTATATCAACCTTAAAATTACCTGAAACGGTATCTCCGCTGAAGATTGTACCAATTGTTTCATAAAGAGTTCCAGTTGGGAGTTCTTCATTAATCTTTATAGAATCGCTGATACCC
>JAGARF010000143.1 GCA_017622395.1 Clostridia bacterium
AGAAGAAAAGAGTGAAATTGAACCTCTTAAAATCTGGGGTAAGATAGAAAACGGCAAAATTATTGATGCAACAAAGCCTTCAATAACAACACAGTGCTTAAGAGTTCCTGTTTCAGACGGTCACACAGCTGCAGTTTTCGTATCTTTTGAAAAGAAACCTACAAAAGAAGAAATTCTCGAATGCTGGAAGAATTTTGCAGGTGAACCGCAGAGCCTTAATCTCCCATCAGCTCCAAAGCAGTTTATCCACTACTTTGAAGAAGATAACAGACCTCAGGCTAAGCTTGACAGAGATATCGAGGGCGGTATGGCTGTATCCATCGGCAGATTAAGAGAAGACAGACAGTTTGACTATAAATTTGTTTGTCTTTCACATAACACATTAAGAGGTGCTGCAGGCGGCGGAGTTCTTATGGCAGAACTTCTTGCGGCAAAAGGTTATTTTAATAAATAATTTAGGAGGCAGTCTATGAAAAAGTCTGTATTTACCGGAGCAGGTGTTGCAATTGTAACACCAATGAAAAACGATAAGGTTGATTATGATGCGATGGAGAAACTAATTGAGTTTCAAATTGAAAATTTAACCGATGCTATTGTTGTCTGCGGTACAACAGGCGAGGCCCCCACACTTGAAGATGATGAACATCTTGATGTGATTGAATTTTGTGTTGAAAAAGTTAATAAAAGAATACCTGTTATTGCAGGAACGGGAAGCAACAATACCGCTCATGCAATAATGATGAATAAAGAGGCTGAAAAAAGAGGTGCTGACGGACTTTTGTGGGTTTCACCTTACTACAATAAGGCAACTCAAAAAGGTCTTGTGGAGCATTATACAAGCCTTGCTAAATCAACCTCACTTCCTGCCATTTTATACAATGTACCATCAAGAACAGGTGTTAATATTTTGCCTGAAACAGTTGAAAAGCTTGCAGATATTGAAAATATAGTAGCAGTTAAAGAAGCGAGCGGTAAGGTTGAACAGGCTGTTGAAATAATTAAAAGATGCGGAGATAAAATAGATGTTTATTCTGGAAATGATGATATAACAGTTCCTATAATGTCTGTTGGAGGAAAGGGCGTTATTTCAGTTCTTTCAAATGTTCTCCCGAAAGAAACACATCTTATGTGTGAATATGCCCTTAAGGGTGACTACAAAAAAGCAGGAGAAATGCAGGTTAAATATTTTGACCTTATAAAGGCTTTGTTTAAAGAAGTTAACCCTATTCCTGTTAAAGCGGCACTTAACCTTATGGGAATTATTGAAAAAGATATAAGATTACCGCTTAGTCCTATGGAGGGTGAAAATCTTCAGTATCTTAAAGCACAGATGGAAATTGCAGGAATTTTATAAAAAAGGAAGAATCTTATGATAAAATTAATCATATCGGGCTGTAACGGAAAAATGGGCGGTGTTGTAACAAAAATAGCCGCTGAAGACGAAATTATGGAAACTGTTGCAGGCTTTGATATAAATACCGATAACGCAAACGGATATGAGGTTTATGACAACCCCGAAAACTACAAGGAAAGAGCAGATGTTATAATAGATTTTTCGCATCCCTTAATGTTTGAAAAAACAATAGACTATGCAGTTAAAACAAAAACACCGATTGTTGTTGCAACAACAGGACTCGATGAAAATCAGAAAAAGAAAATGCTTGATGCATCAAAGGAAATACCTGTGTTTTTCTCAGCTAATATGTCTGTTGGCGTAAATCTTATAATAGAGCTTGCACAAAAGGCTGCAAAGGCTCTTGAAGAAAAGTTTGATATAGAAATAATAGAAAAGCATCACCACAGAAAAATTGACGCTCCAAGCGGAACGGCTCTTGCTATTGCTGATGGTATAAACGAGGCTCTTGAAGAAAAGAAAGAGTATATTTATGACAGACACAGCGTAAGGAAAAAGAGAAGTCCTTCAGAGCTTGGTATTCACAGTATAAGAGGCGGTACAATAGTTGGTGAACACGAAGTAATCTTTGCAGGCGAAGATGAAATCATAGAGATAAAGCATACTGCAATGTCGAGAGAAATATTTGCACAGGGAGCTGTTACTGCGGCAAAATACATCTTTGGCAAAGATGCAGGACTTTATGATATGAAGAAACTTATTACAGGCTGAGATTTATCTCAGCTTTTTATATGGAGATGTTAAAATGAACGATTTTAAACCAATGCTGTTTAGCACACTCAAAGGCTATACAGGACAAAAATTTTTGAGAGATTTAATTGCAGGTATAATTGTTGCAATTGTTGCACTTCCTTTATCTATTGCACTTGCTTTAGCATCAGGCGTTGGTCCTGAACAGGGTCTTTATACTGCAATAGTTGCAGGCTTTTTGATTTCTTTCTTTGGAGGAAGTACCGTACAAATCGCAGGACCGACAGCGGCATTTGCAACAATCGTTGCAGGTATAGTCGCAAAAAATGGTATGCAGGGACTTGCAACTGCAACAGTTATGGCAGGTATACTCCTTGTAATTATGGGATTTTTGAAGCTTGGAAAGCTCATAAAATATATTCCATACACCATTACAACAGGCTTTACTGCAGGTATTGCAGTTACCATTCTTGTTGGTCAGCTTAAAGATTTCTTTGGTGTTACATATGCAGAAAAGCCTATTGAAACAATAGAGAAAATAACAGTGTTTTTTGAAAATGCTGCAACTGTAAATTGGCATGCAGTAATCGTTGGTGCAGTTTGCCTTGTTATACTCTTTTTGTTTCCAAAGCTTACAAAGAAAATTCCTGCATCACTTATTGCTGTTTTAGTTGGTATAGCTATGGTAATGCTGTTGCCATTAAATGTAAATACAATAGGTGATTTATATCCCGATATAAGTAACAAGTTACCAGCTTTTGTAATGCCTGATTTAAGTCTTAACTCAGTTAAAGCACTTTTTCCTGATGCTTTTACAATTGCGATTTTAGCAGGTATTGAGTCACCTTTATCCTGCGTTGTGGCAGATGGTATGGTAAACTCAAAGCATCGTTCAAATATGGAGCTTGTTGCACAGGGAATAGGTAATATGGGCTCTGCTATGTTTGGCGGTATTCCGGCAACAGGAGCAATTGCAAGAACAGCAGCAAATGTAGACAACGGCGGAAGAACACCGATTGCCGGTATGGTTCACGCAGTAGTTTTGGCACTTGTACTTGTAGTTTTAATGCCCTATGCAAAAATGATTCCAATGCCTACAATTGCAGCAATTCTTATAAATGTTGCATATAATATGTGCCAATGGAAACCATTTACAAAGCTTGTAAAAAAAGCACCAAAAAGCGATATTGCAGTTTTGGTTACAACCTTTGTGCTGACAGTTGTATTTGACCTTGTTGTTGCAATTGAATTCGGACTTATCCTTGCTGCTGCATTATTCATAAAGAGAATGACAGATGAAGCAAATATAAGAAAATGGGAAGAAAACAACGAATTAAAAGAAGTGCCTGAAAAAACAGAAGTTTATGAGTTAAACGGTGCAATGTTCTTCTCGGTAACAGGACTTTTATCAGAGATTATGCCTGAAGATGAAACCAAGTGTGTAATACTTAGAATGTCAACTGTAAATGCTCTTGATGTTACAGCTTTAAGAGCAATTGAAGAAGTA
>JAGARF010000144.1 GCA_017622395.1 Clostridia bacterium
AATATTCTGACCTCTGAAAAGCATCTGGAGTTTTGTATTGGGAAGATTAGCCTTCAAAGTTCTAAGTCTTTCCCATGGGTCTTCATTTAAAAATCTCATACATGCATCAAAAGTTGCACCGCCCCAACATTCAAGTGACCAGTAGCCAACTTCATCAAGTGCCTTAAGACCTGGAATCATATCTTCAATTCTCATTCTTGTAGCCGCCTGCGACTGATGAGCATCACGAAGAATTGTATCTGTAATAAATACTTTATTCATTTAATTAGCCTCCTTTATCCAAACAATGCGATTAAAACGCCGGCTGCAATCGCAGAACCGATAACACCTGCAACATTTGGTCCCATTGCATGCATAAGTAAGAAATTCTTTGGATTTTCCTTCTGACCTACAGTCTGTGATACTCTTGCTGCCATAGGAACAGCAGATACACCGGCAGAACCAATCAAAGGATTAATCTTATTCTTAAGGAACAGATTCATAAATTTAGCAAGAAGAACACCGCCTGCAGTACCGCAACCAAACGCTACAATACCCATAGCAATAATAGCAAGTGTTCTTGGCTGCAAGAAAGTTTCAGCAGTAGCTGTAGCACCTACAGAAACGCCAAGGAAAATTGTAACAATGTTCATAAGCTCGTTCTGAACTGTCTTTGAAAGTCTTTCAGCAACACCAGACTCTTTAAGAAGGTTACCAAGCATAAGACAACCAACAAGCGGTGCAGCAGATGGAACTAAAAGTGCAACAAAAATAGCAACAACTATTGGGAAAACAATCTTCTCTGTTTTAGAAACAGGACGAAGCTCTTTCATAACAATCATGCGCTCTTTTTTAGTTGTAAGTAATTTCATAATAGGTGGCTGTATTACAGGAACAAGTGCCATGTATGAGTATGCTGCAACAGCAATAGGTCCAAGTAAGTGAGGAGCAAGCTTAGATGTAACAAATATTGCAGTAGGACCATCAGCACCACCAATAATACCAATTGAACTTGCTTCGGCAGGATTAAATCCAAAAATAGTTACAGCTGCAATATATGTCAAGAAAATACCGAGCTGTGCAGCAGCGCCTAATAGAAGACTCTTAGGATTTGCAATCAACGGACCGAAATCTGTCATAGCACCTACACCAATGAAAATTAAGCATGGATAAATTCCAAGTTTAACACCAAGGTAAAGGTAGTCAACAAGTCCAGGTGTTATTGCGTTTGAAGCATCAAACAAGTTCCAATGTGCATGTCCGCCTGCCCATAATTCTTCATGAAACACTTCTGAACCAGGAAGATTTGTAAGAAGCATACCAAAAGCTATAGGAAGAAGAAGTAATGGTTCAAACTTTTTAACAATCGCTAAGTAGAAAAGAACACAAGCGATAAGAATCATTATAATATACTTCCAGTTAGATGCAAGCATAGCAAAGCCTGTCTGCTTCAAGAAATTCATTATTGATTCAACAGCAGTTGGAGCTGTCTCTTCCAAAACATTTTCAAAAACAGCGTTTTTAACATCATCATTTGTAAAGTTTTGACCAGGAACAATAGTCTCCTTGTTAAGTAAGTATAAAACTTCACAATTTATGTCCTTTAATGCATTTTCATCAGCAACTTCAACAGGAAAATTAACAACAACTTCTTTTCCTGCAGGAATTGAGCCTGTGCTTACAGTTTCACCTGATGTGAATACAATTTTGTCTGTTTCAGCTAATAAACTAACAACGCTGTCAGCAATATCAATTGTTTCTGTATTTGCAACAGTAATCGTTATTACTTTATTTTCTTTATCATATGCCGCATCGTTAATTTTGATAGACTGTGCATTTTCAGCAGGAGCAGCAAAAGACACAGATAAATTACAAACCAAAATCAATACTACCAAAAGAGCAGCAAAAATTCTTTTTTTCATATTCTGATACCTCTTATGATTATTTAATTGTGCAGAGAAGTGCACCTGTTTCTACTGACTGACCCTTTGTTACAGCAACAGATGTAACTGTTCCGTCACAACCAGCCATAATTTCATTTTCCATTTTCATAGCTTCTAAAATCATAAGTACCTGTCCTTTTTTAACAACATCACCGTTGTTTACATTTACAGCAAGGATTGTTCCAGGCATTGGGCTTTCGATTTTTTCACCTTCGCCGGCTGCAACAGGAGCTGCAGGTGCCGCAACAGGAGCTGCTGCAGGAGCAGTTGAAGTCTTTGCTTCATTTTCGCTCATAAGTTCTATTTCTACTTCGTACATTGTACCATTAACATTAACTTTATACTTTTTCATTTTAATTACCTCTTTCTTAATCAATTTTTTTGAATGATAATACTCTTATATTTTTTGCTTCTGCACCGGTCTCGTGAGCTATAACAGCACAAACCGCCGCAACAACTTCCTGCTTATTTGCTATAGGTGTCTGGACTGTATTGTTTGTTGATGCAACAGGAGCCTTCTCATTTTTTTGAAAACCTCTCACAAGATAGCTCGTAAGCATACAAATAAATACTATACAAATTAAGCCTACGAACACAGTTCCAATACCCATAAGACAAACGAACAAATTAGACATATGCTGTCCTCCTTTCGAAGTAATAAGGAAAATACTTTATCCAACCTTTTCCACAATACATTATAACAAAGCTAAAATAAAAAAGCAATAGTAAAGTTAAATAAATATATTTTATTATATGTAGACAAATATATTATTATATGCTAAAATAAACATAGTTATATCAAACAGAGGTGATACATAATGTATGAAAACAAAATGGGCACAATGCCTGTAAATAAATTGCTCATAACAATTGCTTTGCCAATTGTCATATCAATGCTTATACAAGCTCTATACAATATTGTTGACAGCATTTTTGTGGCCAAAATCAGCGAGGATGCACTAACAGCTCTTTCTCTTGCCTTTCCTATGCAAAATTTAATCATAGCAGCTGCAACCGGTATTGGTGTTGGTATGAATGCACTCTTATCAAAAAAATTAGGTGAAAAAGATTTTTTATATGCAAACAAAGTTGCTTGTAACGGTATTATTCTTCTACTTTTTGCTTTTTTTGTTGACTTGCCAACACTTTTAGCATATTCTTCTAAACTTTGACCACCAACACCAAATAATGTTTCAACACCACCTTTAAGCTGTTCAAAATCAGCATAAGCAGAAACTGATTTTGCAACAAGCCCAGCTACTGCCCCAGCTGCCATACCTAAACTAACAGTCAAAGCCTTAAATGATACACTTGCCATTTTCTTTAAACCGTTAAAAGCTGTTGTTGAGGCTTTTTTACCAAGATTAGTTACTTGTTCGGTTGCTTGTTTTGTTGCTTTTTTCATTTTCTCTAAAGGTTGGATAGTCCCTTTAGCACCGTTTTTTACATCTTTAAAGACATCATTATTTAAGCCACC
>JAGARF010000145.1 GCA_017622395.1 Clostridia bacterium
GTAGCATCAAATGATATGAACAGAAGATGTATATGTACTATAGAAAAGGGCGAAAGTAAAATAACCTTTAAGTTTAAAATGGAATATAGTCCTGAAAGAGTTATACCAATATCTCTGAGGTTTGAATTTATAGTATGAGAAAATTAATGGGAATAGTTGTATCTTTGATTGCTTTTGCCATAGGCGATTTTGATTTAATGCTCAAAATTTTACTGTGTGTTGTGGCTTGCGATTATATAACAGGTATTATGAGTGCGATATATAACAAAAAGCTTTCAAGCAGAATTGGCTTTAACGGTATACTTAAAAAGCTGTGTATATTAAGTATAATCTGCCTTTCAAATCTTGCAGGTGAGGCAGTGGGGATTGGTGAAATAAGATTTATAGCCATAAGCTTTTACATAGGCAATGAGGCAATTTCAATTCTGGAAAATGCCGGTGAAATGGGAGTTCCATTCCCCCAAAAATTACTTGAGATACTTCAACAGCTGGAAAACAAATAAAACCTTCACAGGTTCGAGCCTTTTAAAGTCTTACTGAAAGCAAAAAAGATATCCGTATGGATATCTTTTTGCTTTGGTGGGAACAATAGGGCTCGAACCTATGACCCTCTGCTTGTAAGGCAGATGCTCTCCCAGCTGAGCTATGCTCCCATATGGTAGCGGCGAGTGGATTTGAACCACCGACCTAACGGGTATGAACCGTTTGCTCTAGCCAGCTGAGCTACACCGCCATATTGGTTTTCTTTTTCGTACTTGAACATTATAATTGTTTTTTTTCCTTTTGTCAAGTGTTTTTTCCAAAAGTTATTGAAAATATTCAAAAATAGGTGTATAATTAATGAAAAAGAACTAAGGAGATGTGAAAAATGGGAAAGTTTCAGGTTATTGACCACCCTATGATTCAGCACAAATTAACATTAATGAGAGATAAGGATACGGAAACAAAGGATTTCAGAGAACTCCTTGATGAAATTTCTATGCTTATGGCTTACGAAATAACAAGAGATGTACCTCTTCAGGATACAGAAATCGAAACACCTATCTGCAAGGCTACCTCTAAAATTGTTGCAGGTAAAAAGATTTGTATTGTTCCTATTTTAAGAGCAGGTCTTGGTATGGTTGATGGTATATTAAAGCTTGTTCCGGTTGCAAGAGTCGGACATATCGGTTTATACAGAGACCCTGTTACCGCAGAGCCTGTTGAATATTACTGCAAGCTTCCAAGCAATCTTGAAGAAAGAGAAATAATTGTTGTTGACCCTATGCTTGCAACAGGCGGAAGTGCAGCAGCAGCAATACAGATGATTAAGGACAGAGGCGGAAAAAACATCAAAATGATGAATTTGATTGCCGCACCTGAAGGCGTTAAAGTTGTTCAGGATGCACATCCTGATGTTGATATTTATGTTGCAGGACTTGATGAAAAATTGAATGACCACAAATATATTGTTCCGGGTCTTGGCGATGCTGGAGACAGAATTTTCGGTACAAAATAATGACAGCAATAAAAATAGACATCTTTTGATGTCTATTTTTATTATATATTCAGTTTAGAACGGATTGAACGGGTATATTGAGTAGGGGACTGCCCTGTTGCTTTTTTAAACTGTCTGCAGAAGTAATGAACGGAATTATAAGAAAGCTGTTCGGAAATCTGAGTAACAGACAACTGTCCTTTTCTTAAAAGGGCTTTTGCCTCCTTGATTTTCAGGGAGTTTACATAGTTTAATATTGTTTCGCCGTATTCCTGACGGAAAATTTTGCAGAGGGTGGTTTTGTTTGTTCCGAAAATAAAGCAAAGATTATCAAGAGTGATATTTGTGTTGTAGTTTTCTGTGATGTATTGATGTATGGCCTTGATATTTCCGTTAGATGTGTTCATTGAAGATTGTACCAGCTTTTTCTCATGAAGAAAATCACGGACAATTGTAATCAGAAAAGCTTCAAGCTCATTTCTTACCATCTGGTCTGCTCCGAAGGGGAAAACCTTTCTTTTCTTCATATACTCTGTGTTTGGAATATCGTATGGAGGCTCGTACAGACTAAGCCCTTCGGTAAGGACTGAGGTCAGCCGTTTAATGTGCTCATCGGACAGGGTGATGGGACTTGATGAAAAGGGGTGAAGCACATCGCTGGAGCACTCAAAACCGATTATAACAACACTTGGTGCTGCAGAGTTCTCTGTTGAAAGAGAATGAATTTCATTAGGCTTATGAATTATAAGCTGATTTTGGCTTAAAGTGCCTTTGAAATTGTCTGCAGAAATATTAAGAGAGCCCTTATCTATAAAGATAAGCTCGTAAAAATTATGCGAGTCAAACATTGTATGATATTCGTTTGTAAATTCAAAATAATGAATATTTGCAAGTCTTGTAATATTCAATTGCAATTTAAATTTTTGTAAACTGAAATTCATAACATCACCCAATAAAATTCTATCATTTTTTTTGAGCAAAGTCAAACAAAAAGTCAATAAATTTAATATAGTGCAAAATAGAATTACTATTGTGTAAATACAAATAAGTAAAAAAGTATTATAATTATAGTGGTGCAGATTGTACTTTTAAACAATGTTTTTTCATAGAAAGGAAAGGGAATATGAAAATTAATTTAAGAGAAGAATTTTTCACGGAAAAAGAATTTGTTATTGCAGAAAGTAAAAGCTTAAAAGCTACAGCTTTCAGGTATTCCACAGGGATTGCCGCACTTAAAATCGAGAACAAAAAAGGTTATTTTATCATACTTCCTTTTATGGGTCAGCAGATATGGAGAGCAGAGTTTAACGGAAGAAAGCTTGGTATGAAAACAACCTTTGAGGAACCTGTACCAAATGTTTCTTACTTAATGACCTATGGAGGGTTTTTATACCATTGCGGAATAAGCTCAATAGGTGCACCTGATGAAAGCCATCTTCAGCACGGAGAAATACCAAACATAAAATATAAGGATGCTTATATTATTGTTGATGAAAATGAAAAAGGTGCTTTTATGACAGTCGGCGGAAACCTTGATTATAATATAGGTTTTGTTAAAAGATATATGTTTATGCCAACCTGTACTCTTTATGAAGATGCCTCTGTTATGGAAATTGCCTCTGAGCTTAAGAATATGAGAAATGTTCCTATGGAATATGCATACCTTTGTCATATAAATTATGCCCCTATAGACGGTGCAAAGCTTTACTATAATGCAAAGCTTAAAACAGTTCACAAAAGTATTCCTGACTATATGAGCGATGAAGAAAAGAAGAATTTTGCTGAATTTATGGACAAGATGGAAAAGGATATAAGCTTTGGTGATATTGTAGGCGGAGAAGGACAGATTTATGACCCTGAATTATGCTTTACTATGATGTATGAAGGGGATGAGGGTCATACTCTTCAGTATATAGAGGGAGAGGGTGCCTGCTATGTTAAGCACAGCACAAATTCACTTCCATACGCAATCCGCTGGATTTCAAGAACAAATTATGAGGATGCACTTGGAATGGTACTTCCTTCAACCTGTGAGCATCTTGGCTATAAATATATAAAAGAGAACAATCAGATAAAGTATCTGAAGGGCAATGAAAGTGTTAATTTTAAAATGACAGTAGGCTGGCTTGACGATGCTGAAGCAAAAAAAATACTGACTAAGATTTCTTAGTCAGTATTTTTTTGCTATTTATTTTGTTTTAACAAATGCATCTACCTGAGCCTGGATTTCAGCAATAATTTCATCGGAGCCTGCAAGCTTATACTTTTCTTCCATTTCTGCAAGAAGCTTTTCTGTGTCTGCCGCACCTGAGCCGATTGGATTTCCATACTCGGAGCTAACTGATTTTATCTGTGTCAGTTTTACTTCGATAGAGTCTGCATCAAGAGCAAATCCCATAAGTGGTGAAGGAATAGTGTTTTCGCCTTCGTTAAGATTTGTGTAGATGGTTTCTTTGTAGTCTTCACCCTGTCCAACTGTAAGATATGCGTTTTTAGCATTACCTACAATCCATTTCCAGAGACCGTATTTAGATGAAGAGTTACCTTCGTCTGCGTATTCAGGGCTTATAAGCTTATCGCCGTTTTCATATTCCTTTTCAACTGTGTAGTGAACACCTTCAATACCATATACCATAATGTTGAAAAGCTCGATACCCTTTGATGAGTTCATAAGATTAATAATCTTTGCAGCAACATCAGGGTACTGTGAATTTACAGGAATTGCAGTACCGCCTGCAGCAGGTTTATATGGAACGAAGTGGTTATTCTGAGCAGGAATCTGAACTACAGGAACATCGAATATGCCTTCTTCAAGATATGTAGTAAATACTCCTGGGATGTTCTGTGCAGGGAACATAGCGTTTCCGTTTGGTATACCGTCTGCATCTGTATTTTTAGCTGAAAGAGCATCCTTTCTTACATAGCCAAGGTCATACATTTCCTTTTTAAATTTCCAATTGCCCTGTTGCTGTGCATCAAGGTGAGCATTTACAACAGTGAAATCAGGGTCGTTATAATAGTATTGGAAAATATTAATGATTGGTTCAACACCTCTTAATGAGAATGGAGTTACATAACCCTTACCGAGCTTTCCTGCAGCTGATACTTTAGAAAGATATTCTGTAATAAGCTGTTTTGATTTATCGGAAAGTATGTAATTATTAGCTTTATCTTCTTCCATAAATGCCTTTTCCAAACCTTCAATATCCGCATACTGAGCGAGTTCTTCAGGGATGTTTACATACATATATGACTGAACCATCTTCTGGTAGTTAGGAAGGATGGCCTGACCGCCGTCAACCTTACCCATATCTATAACCCACTGAGGAACCTCGTTGAGAGTTTCCTTTGCATACTTTTCAAGGTATGGAGTCATATCGATAATTGTACCATCTCTGTACTCGTCTGCATACTGAAGCTGATATGTCTGGATAATATCCATCTGCTCGCCTGAGGTCTGCATAAGAATCATCTTCTGAGCATAGTCTGCAACAGGGATAACTTCAATATCAACTGTTACATTTTCAAAGCCTTCAACTTTGTGAAGCTCTTCGTTGAATTTTGCCCAAACCATTTCAGAGTCTGCCTGAATACCGGGACCGGGCATAATCCATTTAATGGTTACAGGATTTGATAAGTCTGTTTCGATGAGGTTAGCATCGTTTGAACCGTTTCCGCCGCAAGCTACTAATGAAAGCATCATAGCAACTGCGAGGAGTAATGAAATAATCTTTTTCATATTTTTCATTTCCTTTCTATAATTATATAATAATTTTATCATATAGGAAAAAGAATTCAAGGTGTTTTTTTAAATAAAAATATAAAGGCACCAATTTACTGCAAATAAAGTTTACTTGTTAAGAATACTTTCCCCTGTAAGCTCTATATCGCCTAAAATAGCATCTGCAAGCATTTTAACAGTTTCTTTTGAAGGAGTTGTATTCATTTCGATAAATGTTGGGTCTTCAGGGAAATATTCTGTTGCAAAATATGGCGAACCATAGTTAACAATAAGCTTTTTCTTTTTGTCAAAGAGATGTGAAGCCCAGATAAGCATATGGGGAACACTCCATTGTGCAACGAAAAAGGCATTAACATTGAAAATTACAAGGTCATACTGTGCCTGAAGTGCGTCAATATCATTCTGCCAGCAAACACGGGACGGAACATCATAAATATCTCTCTTAACATCTGCTGTAAAGCCTCTGTTTTCAAGCTCATCTTTTAAAAGGTATGAAGAAACCTTATCTTCGTCTGTTGCGTCAACAATAAGGATTTTCTTGACTTGTTCGTTAGATATAGGAAGAAGTCCTATGTTGTTTCTCAGCATACACATACCATGTCTGATACAGTCAAGCTTAACCTGATCAACATATTCAGGGTCAGGAGTATCATAGGTTTTGTTTTCCAAAGCGTCAAGTCTGAATTTTTCCATTCTTTCAATTCTTTCTAATGCGTCATCAAGTCTTGACATTGGGATTTCACCGCTTAAAATCTGTCTTTCAATTTCCTCGGCAGCTTCAACAGGAGGCCAAAGAAGAATATCTGCACCTGCCTTGAAAGCCTGAACTGTTTCTTTTACCAAATCGCCTGTTGCGTTTCCGCCCATAATGAGAGCGTCGGTTATAACAGCACCCTTAAAGCCAAGCTCGCCTTTTAAAAGGTCTGTTGTTAATTTTTTAGAGTATGTTGCTATAGGATAAAAGCCGTCTGTGAACTCATTGTCGTATGATTTCAGGGAAACATGAGTTGTCATAACAGACATAACATCTTCTTTAAACATTTCTTTGTATGTATAGCCGTAGGTTTCCATCCATTTATCAAAAGGAAGCTTGTTTGAGCCGGGACCGATATGCATATTTACAAAGTATGTTCCAAGTCCGGGGAAATGCTTAACAGTTGCACAAACACCCTGCTCCTGAATACCTTTTACTACCTGTCTGTAAATACTTGCAACAAGCTTCGGGTCGTCGCTAATTGCCATAAGGTACATTAAAGGGTCAAAGCACATATCAATGCTCGGTCCGAGTATCATATCAATACCCTTATCGTTCATCTGCATACCAAGTGTTTTACCCCACTTGTACGCATCATCAAGATTTTTTGATGCACCAAGGGAACGCTGGTTATCAGCTAAAACAGTTTGTCCTCTTACTGCTGCAAAGTCTGCACATACCCAAAGTCTGTTCTTTGCATACTTTTTACATTCATTAAGCTTGTCGAAATCAAACTGTGTTCCTATTTCAATGCCGTTTTCATCACGGAGCACATCGGCTTCACCGTAGTAAATCCCTCCAACAGGATATTTCTCAAAAAATTTTTCAGGTCCTCCGTGAGTGTTTATTTCACGGATAGTAACAGAAAATGTTTTGAAGATTTTTTCTCTTAATGTCATAAATTACACTCCCTTTTTAAAAGATGAATTTTTTTTTGATTGTATCACACAGAATACTTAAATTCAAGAGGAATAAAAGAAAAAACCACAATTTATGTGTGTTATACTTGCTTTATTTTTGGCTGTGTTCCGAATTAAAGAATTTAGAAAATATACAAAATTTAATATTGTGCAAAAAAAACTAAAAATTATGCAAAGAAAAAAGACAGTATCCGTAGTATAATTTATGGTGAGAATATGCTATAAGTGGCGATATATCAATCTGGAAACAATATACATTAGAACAAATTTAAAAAATATGTTATTATAAAGTGAGGAGAGAAATATATGAAAAAATCAGAATTAATTGCCAAGGTGGCAGCTTCATTGAACAAAGATGAAGAAGAAGTTAAAACTGTTTTTGAAACAGTAACAGACGAAATTATCAATCAGCTCAGAAGCGGAGAAACCGTAAGAATACATGGTTTTGGCAATTTCGTTCCAAGACCTTACGGCGAAAGGAAATGTTACAACCCGAGAACAGGAAAAAATATAACCATTCCTTCAAGCGTTCAGCCAGCTTTTATTCCGGGAAAGAAAATGAGGGTTATGATTCAAAAATAATTACTATAAAGAAAGGAAATGAATATGAAAAGAAAACTTATTGCACTGACATTGACAGCCCTTTTAATATTTTCTTCCGTAACAACACTTGCGGCTGTTGAAAATGAAGGAAATGTCATTTATGTCAGTCCAAACGGAAGCGATATGAATGAGGGAACAATTGACAAGCCTCTTAAATCGCTTAAGGCTGCAAAGGAAAAAGCGGCAACTATGGACAACAACCAGCCTTTGTCGGTTGTGTTCAGAGGGGGATTTTACTATATAAATGAACCTGTTGAATTTTCATTAAGAGATTCAGGAACAGAAGAATTCCCTGTCCGTTATATGGCGTATGAAGGTGAAAAGCCTGTATTTACATCTTCAACAAAGCTTGATGTAAGTCTTTTTAAGCCTGTAACAGATAAAGATGTTCTTGCAAGAATTCCTGAAGAAGCAAGGGACTATGTTCTTGAGCTTGATTTAACAAAGCTTGGCATATATGCATCCGATGTTTTATGGAATAAGGCAACAGGCTCTTATACGGAAAATTGGATTGATTTATACCTTAACGGAAAAACTCAGCAGGTTGCTCAGTGGCCAAACGGTATGATGAACTATGATATATACAGTAAGCCTATAAGTGCAGGTTCAACATCAAGAACAAGTACAGACGGCGGTTCCTTTGAGGTTACAACACCAAGAATATTCAGATGGACAACAGCTGACCCTGACCAGACAATGACTATGGGTTATTTCGGAAACGACTATACATACGCAGGAAATATGCTTAAAAGCGTGGACACTGAAAAAATGATAGTTAATCATACCTACGGAACGACCTACGGTATAATATCTGCACATACAAGAAGATATAAGGTTTTAAATCTTATTGAGGAGCTTGATATCCCTACAGAGTTTTTTGTAGATAGAAAGACCGAAAAGCTATACTATTATCCTCCTTATGATTTAGAAGGAAGCGATCTTCACCTTTCTATCAATAATCAGTTCCCTTTAATCAGAGTGGACGGAGCGGAGTATATAAACTTTGAAAATCTTGAATTTTACGGTATGCATCAGGCTATGAATTTTGCTAACAGCAGTGACATAAAAATTCTCGGATGCACATTCTTTGGTTCAAGAGATGTTATGGTTGATTTTACATTGGATAACCGTTATGTTGGTGGCATAAGAAAGATTGGTCTTAATGAGACTGCATATACTGCAAACTGCAAAAATTTCATTATAGACTCCTGTAATTTCTATGATGGAAATGTTGGTATGCTCAATACTACAATGGGTGACAGTACATATCTTGAAAAATCAAATTCTTATGTAAGAAACTGTTTCTTTGAACGAAGCAGTCTTGTTAACGGTAATACCACAACTGTAAGAATGGATAACAGTTGCGGAGTTAACTTTGTTAACAACTCAATGCATAATCTGTTTTTCCATGCGATTGACTATGCCGGAAATTATGCTAAAATTCAATATAACGAAATATACAATGCAACAAGAGACCCTCACGATGCAGGTGTTATATACCACTGGCGTGAATTTACCGCAAGAGCAAACGATATAGCATATAATATTATCCACGATACTGATAATAAGGGCATACAGGACACAAGTTCAGGTACTGTTGGTATATACAGCGACGGTGAAAATTCAGGAAACCGTATTCATCATAATATATTATGGAATAACGGTAACCCAATCCACCATAATGCAGGTGTAACAAACGATGTTTCATATAATATTATGATGAAAGCAAGAAGAAAAGGCATGGCATTTACATATCTTAACTATATATACAGTGCTGATTTAAGAGCAGAAGCCATTCCTTTGCTTGTTGACATTGCACCATGGTGGCTTGAAGAGTTCCCTGAGCTTGAATATGAAATTTATCATGCTCAGAACATAAAGCAGGGCTCGCATAATACAACCATCAATTATAATATTTCAGACTCTAAGGATGGTTCATCACCTGCAGGAATAGCAACACTTCTTGAATATAAAAACAATGTTATAATTGACCCTGTAAAAGACACTTCAATGTTTGTTGATTATGACAACAACGATTTCAGATTAAAAGCAGGAACAGAGTTTGCAAAGGACTTCCCTGATGCATTGACCGATGAAAACTTCGATTATGCATGGACAGGCGTTCAGGTAAACGACTACAGAAAAACACTTCCTTATTTTAATGAAGAAAATTCTCCGTTCTATATGACATATCCAAGAAACGGACAAAGCGGAATTTACACAAATGAGGCTGCACTTTATTGGGAAAATGCAAGAGGTGCTGACAGATACACAGTTACCATTGCAAAAGATAAAGAAATGACTGATATTGTTGAAAGCACTATTTGCGAGAACAACTACCTTGAGCATCTTGAGCTTGAAGATAATACAACATATTATTGGACAGTTGAAGCAGAAAACTATTCTGTAAACTCGCCTTCAAAGTGGAAGAGCATAAGCGGAGTGCACAGCTTTTCAACAGGAAAAAGTCTTGCTGATACAACGCTGACAGTGCATTATATGGAAAGAATGATTTCTGACTTAGATAAGATTGTTGAAGGCACAAAAGAGGGCGAATTCCCACAGGGCTCAAAGCAAAAGATAATCGATGCAGTTGAAAGTGCCAAGAAAAATATCAGCAAAAACAACATAACTCAGGAAGAGGTAGACGAGGAGCTTGAAACTCTCAAAAAGATTCATTCAGAGGTTGCAGGTTCTATGTATATCAAGACAGTAGGAATTTCAGATATGATGCCTGATAAGATGAATTGGCGTGGTCTTGGTATAGTATCAACAGGCAGCAATAATCCTATGAAGTTTGAATATGATGAAGAAAACGGCATACTTAAGATGACAGCTATGGTTGATAACCAGTCAGCAATAACAGACGGATTATTAAGCGACAAGGTTGTAAGAAAATACAGAATGAGAATAAATTGGAACGGTGCAAGCACCTGGATGATATTCGGCGAAAAGGTAAACAAGGATTTCTCAGTTGACCCTAACTACAAAGTTGACGGATTGAATGCAGAAGGTGCAGGTTACGGCTGGAACTCAAATTCTATAGTAGTAACAGGGGACTTTGGAGGCATTGAAATCCATAACAGAGCCAATAAATCCACACCTATTATTGAAACTGTAACAAACAACTATGTTAAAGACGGTGAATGGTTTGACCTTGAAATGGGCAGTATCACAACCCTTGCAGGTGACCGTTATATCGTAAGAATGAACGGCAAAGAAATATTTAATAAGCCTATTGAAAACTTTACAATCGGAGAACCTGGTAAATTCTATGTTTGTTTCCCTGTAAAAGGAATGAGCATGGAAATCCAGAATCCTGACGGCTTTACAGAAAGTGAACCATATATGATGGTTGCACCAAGCGGAACTGTTGAGGCAGGAAAAGAGCTTAAAGTATTCGATATTGAAAACAAGACAGCAAAAGACAGCTGGAGAGCGGGCGTGGCAGAAGTTGAAACAGGTGCAGACTTTGTCCGTGCAAAAGCAATAGACCAGAAAGCAAAGAGCTCACTTATTTATAACGCAGAAGAAATTTACAACTCAATTGTAAACTTTGATACAAACTTCAAAGAGCTTACTTATGAAAATCCGTTTGTTATCTCTATGAGAGCAACAAATCCTGACGGTGATTATATTTCAAGAGGAAGCGACAACTACTACTTTACAATTAAGCCGGGCTATGCAGAAATTTTCAGAACAGGAAATAATTCTGCAACAATGATAGCAAAAATCAAGAATAACGGAATATATAAAGCAAATGAACGCACAAACATTCAGGCAGCTACTGTTGACTGTGAGGGCGGAACAAGAGTTGTTCTTGAGATAAACGGCACAAGAATGATAGATGTTATTGACCCTAACACAACAAAGGAAAGCGGATATCTTGCATTCTGGAGTGACGAGGGTAAGGAAATTGAAATTCTTAAGCCTTCAATGCCGCCAATAACACTTGATGAAGTATACCTTAAACCGTATGTTGAAAGAGGAGCTTTGGTTGTTACACAGCAGCAGGCTAAAAAGTCTGCAGGCGAATGGACAGAGGCAGGAATTGGTGTTAACGGAGCACCTCTTGCATGCAACAATCAGAAAGCAGGTCCTGCAGCACTTGAATATGAATTAAAAGCACCAAATGATGTTTATGATGTATATTATTGGGCAGGAAATACCTACACAGGTGATGAAAATGTTAAGGTTACAATTATCTCACCATATGACGGCTTAAACAGAGAATTCATTATCAGCAACAGATACTCAGAGGTTGGCTGGATGTATATGGGAACATATACAACAACTGACGAAGTAATCAGAGCAAAGGTTGAAGGCTCAGGTGAAGGCGACTTGCGTTCAGGCGGATTTAAGCTTATTAAATCTACAGATAATGAAAGATTGTTCAGCAGATTAGTATATGAGAACAAAGGCTCAGTAGTATTAAACACAGGTAAGAAGATGGCATTTGTTAACGGACAGCCAACTATCTTAAATACAGAGCCTGTTGTGGTTAACGGCAGAACAATGGTACCAATCAGATTTATTTCAGAAGCCTTTGGTGCAACAGTTAAGTGGGATAATGCTACTTCATCTGCAACAATAAACGCAGACGGACATACTCTTGTGTTTAAGCTTAACCAGACAGCATATACAGTTGACGGCACAGTAAAACAGCTTGAACAGCCACTTACAACAACAAACGGAAGAATGATGCTTCCTATAAGAGTTATTTCAGAGGATTTAGGCAAGAATGTTTATTGGGAAGAAACAAACAGCGGACTTATCATAATAAATGATAAAGAAATCGTTGTTCAGGGACTTAAAGATAACATTCAGGCGGCGATAAACTATTATCTGCAATAAGGGAGGATTAAGATGAGAATGTATAAAAAACTTATTACTTTAATTCTTGTACTTACAATGGTGCTGAGCCAAGGGGTTTTAACACCCCTTGCTGCTGAGCAGTCAATCTACAGTGAAGAAATAGAAGTAATAAAGGCTTTAGGAATAATGGTGGGTGACGAAAACGGTGATTTCGGTGCACAGAATAATCTTACAAGAGCAGAATTTGCAAATGTTTTTACAGTTTTGCTCCAGATTAACGACTCAGATACCGCAAAAGAAAATGCCTGGTATTTCAAAGCAGGAGAAGATCTGAAAAATCAGGTGCTTGACGGCGAAAAAGTACAGAGATTTACAGATGTACCTGCAGACCATTGGGCATACGGTGTTATAGAGCAGGTAACAAGCCGTGGTTAGATGATTGGA
>JAGARF010000146.1 GCA_017622395.1 Clostridia bacterium
CTCTGAAACGATAAATAGATTGGTCATCATCACCTACAACACAGATATTGCAGTATTTTTTTGCCAAGTTATATATAAGTCTGAATTGGCTGTGAGATGTGTCCTGATACTCATCAACCATAATATATTTAAATCTGTTCTGATAATACTCAAGAACATCAGCATTTTCTTCAAAAAGCTGAACTGTTTTGAAAATAAGGTCGTCAAAATCAAAAGCATTGAATTTTTTAAGCTTATGCTGATACATTGAATATACATTTGCGATTTTTGACATTCTGAAATCCCCTGCATAATCTTTTTTAAATTGTTCAGGAGAAACAAGTTTGTCTTTTGCACTGCTTATAATATTTATAATTGATTTAGGTGGAAAATCCTTGTCATTTATACCAAGCTCTTTTATGCAGTCCTTTATCAAAGTTGTCTGGTCTGCTGTATCATAGATGGCAAACCCGCTTTTATAGCCAAGTCTTTCGGCATCCCTTCTTAAAATTCTTACGCAGGTAGAATGAAATGTACCTGCCCAGATTGCTTCTCCGCCCTGACCGATTTTATTATTTATACGGGTCTTGATTTCATTTGCCGCTTTATTTGTAAATGTAATTGTAAGTATATTCCAGGGGTTTATTCCCTTAGAAATCATATTTGCTATTCTTTCAATCAGTACGGTTGTTTTTCCTGACCCTGCACCAGCAAGAATAAGAACAGGTCCTTCGATTGTGTTAACCGCCTGAAGCTGTTTATCATTTAAATTACTCAAAATTTCACCCTTTATTTTCGGACAGATGTAGGCATCCGCCTCTACTTTTGTTGTGTAATATGCTAAAGTTTTTCTTTGTATAAAAGCCGTGCGGCGTTTACCGCACGGCTGATTTTTTATGTTTTACTTACCGTATTTACCATACATAGGTCCATATGCTTCGCAAGCTCTGTAATCCTGACCTTCTTTATCCATACCGAATGCATTCCATGCAGCAGGTCTGAAGATTTTATCTTCAGGAACATTGTGCATACATACAGGAATTCTGAGCATTGAGCACATTGTTATAAGGTCTGCACCAATATGACCATATGAAATAGCTCCATGGTTAGCACCCCAATTCTGCATAACCTCATATGCAGTTTTAAACGGACTGCCTTCTTTGCCGTCACATCTTGGAGCAAACCATGTGCAAGGCCATGTTGGGTTTGTTCTTTCCATAAGTGTATCAGATACATCATCAGGAAGCTTAACTGTCCATCCTTCAGCTATCTGAAGAACAGGGCCAAGGCCTTTAACGAGGTTAAGTCTAATCATTGTGCAAGGCATTTCTGCTTTTGTTGTATAATGACTTGAGAATCCGCCGCCTCTGAAGTTATCAAAGCCTGCTTCACACCAAACTGTTGCATCTGTCATCTTCTTAATATCTTCGTCGGTAACTTCCCACCATTTTTTCATAGTAGCATTACCGTTTTCGTCTGTGCATTCACCACAAGCATCAAGACAAGCTGCACCTGAGTTGAGGAGATGAATAATACCATCTGATTCCTTTGCTTTGCCTTCAAGCTTATAGCCTGTAACTCTCTCTGTTGCTTCACCTGACCAATATGTGCGAACATCAGCGAAAATCTGTGCTCTGTGTGTAAGCAATCTCATAAAGAGCATACCAAGACCATTTAAAACATCATTTTCTGTTGCAAGTGTATATGGTTCTCTTGCACCTTCATAGTCAAATGATGAAGAAAGAAGTGCTTCAGGATAGTCACAGTTTGGCCAGTGGTCAGTCCACTGTCTCTGTCCCTGGAAACCGCCTGCAATTGCATTGTGGCCAACTTTTTCTTCTTCAAATGCATCAGGGAGGTTTTTATTACCTGCCATCAAGTCTTTGATTATGCAATACATCTTAACAGTGAATTCCCACTGCTTATCTTTTTCTTCTTTTGTAAATTTAATTTTTCTTTCTTCGCCAAGGAAGTTAACAGATTCAGGGTTATCGTCTCTGCCTTCTTTACAATGTTCACGAGTCCACTTAAGAGCCTTCTGGTATTCTTCCTCGTTATAGATGCCTTCTTCCATTCTTCTGAGAATTTCAACCTCGTCAACAGATTCAACTCTCATACCAAGGTAGCTTTCCATAAATTCCTGATCTATGATAGAACCTGCAATACCCATACACTGTGAACCAATCTGAAGATAAGATTTACCTCTCATTGTAGCAACTGCTACAGCAGCTCTGCCGAAACGGAGGAGTTTTTCCTTAACATCCTCAGGAATATCTGCAACCTGTTCTCTGTCCTGAACTTCGTGACCGTAAATTCCAAATGCAGGAAGTCCTTTCTGTGCATGACCTGCAAGAACTGCAGCTAAATATACTGCACCAGGTCTTTCTGTACCGTTAAAGCCCCAAACACCCTTAATTGTTGTTGGGTCCATATCCATTGTTTCTGAGCCGTAGCACCAGCAAGGTGTAACTGAAAGTGTAATAGCTACTCCTTCTTTTTTAAATTTATCTGCACAAGCAGCTGCTTCAGGAACACGTCCGATTGAAGAATCTGCCATAACTACCTTTACAGGCTCGCCGTTTGAGTAGTAAAGATTTTCTTCAAAAAGCTTTTTTGCTGCTTTCGCCATTGCCATAACCTGATCTTCAAGGCTTTCTCTAAGCTGCATAGGTCCGCGTCTGCCGTCTACGATAGGTCTTATTCCAATCGCAGGGTAATCACCTACATATCTTTTTTTTGCCATAGTATTCATCCTCCAATATTTAATAATTTACTAACTTTATTTTACAACGAA
>JAGARF010000147.1 GCA_017622395.1 Clostridia bacterium
CTTCAGATATGACACCAATTCCAAACTCATTTGCATCTGCTTTTGCAAGCTCAGGGATATATGTTGCCACTTTACCGTTATTTATATATGGGCGACATTCATTTATGATTTTCTCTAACAATTCCCTCATACATTTCCCCTACTACCTTATATTATAGATAAATTCTATCACATAAATTTATCTTTAGCAACAAAAAAATTGCTTATGCAAGAGCATAAGCAATTTTTTGTATGTGAATAACAGATTAGTCGTTAATACCTGTAACAACACCTGAACCTACTGTTCTACCACCTTCACGGATAGCAAATCTTAAACCTTCTTCGATAGCGATAGGTGTGATGAGTTCAACATCCATTGTTACGTTATCGCCAGGCATACACATTTCTGTGCCAGCTGGGAGGCTGATAACACCTGTAACGTCAGTTGTTCTGAAATAGAACTGTGGTCTGTAGTTGTTGAAGAATGGAGTATGACGTCCACCTTCTTCTTTTGTAAGAACGTAAACTTCGCCCTTGAACTTTTTGTGTGGGTGAATTGAACCTGGTTTTGCGAGAACCTGTCCTCTCTGGATTTCGTTTCTCTGAACACCTCTGAGAAGAACACCGATGTTATCACCAGCTTCAGCATAGTCAAGAAGTTTTCTGAACATTTCGATACCTGTTACAACTACTTTTCTAGCTTCTTCTGTTAAACCAACGATTTCAACTTCTTCGTTAACTTTAAGCTGTCCTCTTTCTACTCTACCTGTAGCAACAGTACCACGGCCTGTGATTGAGAATACATCTTCTACAGGCATAATGAATGGGAGGTCTGCTTTTCTTTCAGGTGTTGGGATGTAAGCATCAACTTCATCCATGAGCTTGAGGATTGGTTCATATTCAGGAGCTGAAGGATCGTCTGATGCACATTCAAGAGCCTGAAGAGCTGAACCAGCAACGATAGGTGTATCGTCACCTGGGAATTCATATTCGTTTAAGAGTTCTCTGATTTCCATTTCTACTAATTCAAGTAATTCTGGATCGTCAACCTGATCTCTCTTGTTTAAGAATACAACAATGTAAGGAACGCCAACGTGTCTTGAGAGAAGGATGTGTTCTCTTGTCTGAGGCATAGGACCGTCAGCAGCTGATACTACGAGGATAGCACCGTCCATCTGAGCAGCACCTGTGATCATGTTTTTAACATAGTCAGCATGTCCAGGGCAGTCAACGTGTGCATAGTGACGAGCGTCTGTTTCGTATTCAACGTGAGCTGTTGAAATTGTGATACCTCTTTCTCTTTCTTCTGGAGCTTTATCGATGTTATCGTAAGCTGAGTACTGAGCCTGACCCTTTAATGCTAAAACCTTAGTAATAGCAGCTGTTAAAGAAGTCTTACCATGGTCAACGTGGCCGATTGTACCAATGTTGACATGGGGCTTATTTCTTTCAAATTTTTCTTTAGCCATTTTAGTTTCCTCCTAAAATAAATTTCTTTTTTTATTGGTAATTATAGTATAAACTATTTTAATAAAAAATGCAATACTAATTTTATTTAATTATTATTGATTTTTCTGTCTTTCTGCAACAATTTTCTCCATAATGCTCTTTGGTACAGGATCAAAGTGGTCAGGCTGCATTGTGTACTGACCTCTACCCTGAGTGTTAGAACGCATATCTGTTGCATAACCGAACATTTCTGCAAGCGGAACGAAAGCAGTGATAGCACTGATACCGCCGTTTCTTGATTCCTGCTGCTGAATCTGTCCTCTTCTTGAAGTAAGGTCACCGATAACTGCACCCATATATTCATCAGGAACAACAACGTCAACCTTCATAACAGGCTCTAAAAGAACAGGGTCTGCTTTTCTCATACCTTCTTTGAACGCCATAGAACCGGCAATCTTAAATGCCATTTCAGATGAGTCAACTTCGTGGTATGAACCGTATGTTAAAGTACATCTAACGTCTACAACATTGTAGCCTGCGATTGTACCTGTCTGCATAGCACCCTGAATACCTGCATCAACTGCAGGGATATATTCCTTAGGAATAACACCGCCGACAATTTTGTTAACAAATTCGTAACCTGCACCAGGCTCTAAAGGTTCCATTGTCATAACAACATGACCGTACTGACCCTTACCACCTGACTGACGGGCATACTTGTGCTCAACTTCAACAGTTTTTGTAATAGATTCCTTATAAGAAACCTGTGGAGCACCAACATTTGCTTCAACTTTGAATTCACGAAGAAGTCTGTCTACGATAATTTCCAGGTGGAGTTCACCCATACCTGCGATAATTGTCTGACCTGTTTCTTCGTCTGTATATGTCTGGAATGTTGGGTCTTCTTCAGCAAGCTTTGCAAGAGCAATACCCATTTTTTCCTGACCAGCCTTTGTCTTAGGTTCAATAGCAACTCTGATAACAGGATCAGGGAATTCCATTGATTCTAAGATAATTGGGCTCTTTTCATCACAAAGTGTATCACCTGTTGTAGTATTTTTAAGACCTACAGCTGCAGCGATATCACCTGCGTATACAACATCAACATCTTCTCTGTGGTTAGAATGCATCTGAAGAATTCTACCAAGTCTTTCCTTATGACCTTTGCAAGCATTGAGGGCATAAGAACCTGCAGATACAGTACCTGAGTATACTCTGAAGAAGCAGATTTTACCAACGAATGGGTCAGTTGCAATTTTAAATGCTAAAGCTGCAAATGGCTCTGTGTCTGATGATGGTCTTTCTTCTTCTTCCTCTGTATCAGGGTTAACACCCTTGATTGCAGGAACATCAAGTGGAGAAGGCATATATTCGATGATAGCATCTAAAAGAAGCTGAACACCCTTGTTTCTGTATGAAGTACCGCAAAGCATAGGTACGATATCATTGTTGATAGTAGCCTTTCTTAATGCTTTTTTGAGTTCATCAACAGAAATTTCTTCTTCCATAAGATATTTTTCCATTAATTCTTCATCTGTTGAGCAAATGGCTTCAACCATTTTTTCTCTGTATTCCTTAGCTTTATCAAGCATATCAGCAGGAATTTCTTCTGTGCTGTAATCTTTACCCATTTCATCGTGGTAGATTTCAGCATTCATATTCATAAGGTCGATAATACCAACAAAAGTATCTTCAGCACCGATAGGTAACTGAATAGGTACACCGTTAGCCTTAAGACGGTCATGAACCATCTGTTCTACATTGTAGAAGTCAGCACCCATGATATCCATCTTATTAACATAAATCATTCTTGGTACTTTGTAGTCATCAGCCTGTCTCCAAACTGTTTCTGACTGTGGTTCAACACCACCCTTAGCACACATAACAGTAACAGAACCGTCAAGAACTCTTAAAGATCTCTGAACTTCAACTGTGAAGTCAACGTGACCGGGAGTATCGATGATATTGATTCTGTTTCTGATGCCTTTGTAAGGACCTTCTTTATTTTCCCAGAAACATGTTGTAGCAGCAGATGTGATTGTGATACCACGCTCCTGCTCCTGAACCATCCAGTCCATAGTACCTGCACCATCATGAGTTTCACCCATTTTGTGGATACGGCCTGTATAGAAAAGAATTCTTTCTGTTGTGGTTGTCTTACCGGCATCGATATGAGCCATAATACCAATATTTCTTGTATCTTTTAAAGAACATTGTCTAGCCATAATTCAATATTTCCTCCTTTCAGAATTAATAAGCAAAGCATAAAAAGCTTTGATTATTGGTGAAAAGATTACCAACGATAGTGTGCAAACGCTTTGTTTGCTTCTGCCATCTTGTGTGTATCTTCTTTTTTCTTAACTGCGCCACCTGCATTGTTAAGAGCATCTAAAAGCTCGTTTGCAAGTCTTTCACGCATTGTCTTTTCGCCTCTGGCTCTTGAATAAGTTGTAAGCCATCTTAAACCGAGTGTCTGCTTTCTTTCAGGTCTAACTTCCATTGGAACCTGATAAGTTGCACCACCAACTCTGCGAGCCTTTACTTCTAAAACAGGCATAATATTGTTCATAGCTTCCTCAAATACTTCTAAAGCATCTCTACCTGTCTTTTCTTTAATGATGTCAAATGCATCATAAACAATTTTCTGAGCTACACCCTTCTTACCATCAAGCATAATGTTGTTGATGAGTCTTGTAACAACGATAGAGTTGTACATTGGATCAGGCATAACCTCTCTTTTTGCAATAAAGCCACGTCTTGGCACTTTGCTTCCCTCCTTTAATGTGATAAATAAATAACCGGTACTCGGACAATTTCGCCCGTTGTGCTGAAAATGGCATTATATATAGTAAAATGCCTAGCACTACCTTAATTTAATTAGATTTTTTTACAAAGAAATTATTTTTTCTTAGCTTTCTTTGCACCGTACTTAGATCTGCTCTGGTTTCTGTTAGCAACACCTGAAGTATCAAGAGTACCTCTGATGATATGGTAACGCACACCAGGGAGATCCTTAACTCTACCGCCTCTTATTAAAACAACGCTGTGTTCCTGTAAGTTGTGACCGATACCTGGAATGTATGATGTTACTTCGATACCGTTAGACAATCTTACTCTGGCGATTTTTCTAAGAGCTGAGTTAGGCTTTTTAGGTGTCATAGTCTTAACATAAGTGCAAACGCCTCTCTTTTGTGGAGAGTTCTGGTCTACTGCTTCTTTTTTGATTGAGTTAAAACCCTTTAAAAGAGCAGGAGCTGTTGACTTCTTAACAGATGTCTGACGACCTTTTCTAACTAACTGGTTAAATGTTGGCATTTTTTCACCTCCGAATAGTATTATATATATAAAGCATAAGCTTCATACCAAATTTACAAACGCGTGAAACACAAACCCGAAGTCTCTCCGAGTTTGTGCACACTACGCTATTCTACATTAAAACTTGAAATTTGTCAAGCTTTTTCTTATTCAGCTGAAATTACCTCTGATAAATCAAGGTCTTCAGGAATAAGAGGATTGTCAACATGAGCAGGCTTAACCTGAACATCGTGGTATTCTGAAATACCTGTACCTGCAGGAATAAGCTTACCGATGATAACATTTTCTTTAAGACCAACCAATGGGTCAACCTTACCCTTGATTGCAGCATCTGTAAGAACTCTTGTTGTTTCCTGGAATGATGTAGCAGATAAGAAGCTGTCTGTTGCAAGAGAAGCCTTTGTTATACCAAGAAGTTCCTGTGTATATACAGCAGGCTTTTTGCCTTCATCTTCAAGAGCAATATTTGCTCTTTCAACTTCAAGTCTGTCAACAAGTGAGCCAGGAAGGAACTTGCTGTCCCCTGCGTCCTCAATTCTTACCTTCTTCATCATCTGACGAACAATGATTTCGATATGCTTGTCATTGATGTCAACACCTGTCATACGGTAAACCTTCTGAACTTCTTTTACAATGTATGCATAAACTGCGTCAGCACCGATAATTGTAAGAAGGTCGTGTGGGTTTAATGAACCGTCTGTAAGAGGTGCACCCTTTTCAATAACATCACCGTCATTAACTTTAATTCTCGCATTGAACGGAATTTCGTATGACTTATCTTCTTCCTTGTTCTGAACAATAATCTGTCTTAATCTGCCTGTATCGTCGATTTTAATCTTACCTTCAATTTCTGAAATGATTGCAACACCCTTTGGTTTTCTTGCTTCAAACAATTCAGTTACACGGGGGAGACCCTGTGTGATATCGTCGCCTGAAGCGGCACCGCCGGTATGGAAAGTTCTCATTGTAAGCTGTGTACCAGGTTCACCGATTGACTGAGCTGCGATAATACCAACAGCTTCACCGATGTTAACCTGCTGTCCTGATGCAAGGTTTGCACCGTAGCACTTTGAACAGATACCGATTTTAGCACGGCAGGTAAGTGCTGAACGAACATCAACCGTTTCAACTCCTGCATCTGTAATAACAGTTGCAAGGTCCTCATTAATGAGAGTTCCTCTTTCTGCAATAATTTCGCCTGTTGCAGGTGATACAACATCCCTTGCAACAGTTCTGCCAAGCAGTCTGTCTTTAAGGCTTTCAAGAACTGCGTTGCCGTCTTTGATAGCCTGAAGTGTTACATAGTTTTCAGTACCGCAGTCTTCTTCACGAACGATAACATCCTGAGCAACATCAACAAGTCTTCTTGTAAGGTAACCTGAGTCAGCTGTTCTCAAGGCTGTATCTGCAAGACCTTTTCTTGTACCGTGAGATGATGCGAAGAATTCAAGCACTGTAAGACCTTCACGGAAGTTAGCCTTGATAGGAACTTCCATAGCACCACCGTCTGTCTTACCCATAACGCCACGCATACCTGAAAGCTGTCTGATCTGGCTTATGCTACCACGGGCTCCTGAGTCAGCCATCATAAAGATTGGGTTGTACTTATCAAGATTTTTAAGAATTGCCTGACCGATTTCTTCGTTAGTCTTCATCCACGCGTCAACGATTAAGTTATGTCTTTCTTCGTTGTCGATAAGACCTCTTCTGTACTGTTTTGAAATCTTTTCGATTTCTTCTTCTGTTTTAGCAATGATTTCTTCTTTTTCCTGAAGAACAAGAATATCAGAAACAGAAATTGTAATAGCACCTCTTGTTGAATATTTATAACCAATTGACTTGATTTTATCAAGTGTAACGGCTGCTTCTGCAGTTCCGTGAACCTTAATACATTTATCAACAATTTTGCTGAGCTGTTTTTTACCTGTAAGGAAGTCGATTTCGTAAGAAAGAACATCCTTTTTGAAGCTTTCAAGCTTTTCGCCTATTTCTGCAAGCTCTGCATCAAGTGCTTTTCTTTCTTTTGCAGTAACCTTACCTGAAAGTTTTTCTTCTATTTCGTCCATTTTGGACTTGAGTTCTGTGATTTCGTCAAAATGTCTGTCAACGAAACCAATATCCTGAGGAACATTATCATTATAGATAATTCTGCCTACAGTTGTATCTACAAGACCTGCAAACTCAACGCCTGCAACTGTCTTTTTAACATAAACCTTAATAGGTGCGTGAAGCTGAACTGCTTCGTTATCATAAGCAAGGATAGCTTCTTCAGGTGATGTGAATACTGAACCTTCACCAACTTCACCTGCAAAGCAGCCTTCTTCAGTAAACTCAGCAGGCTTTTTGCCTTCTGCTTTA
>JAGARF010000148.1 GCA_017622395.1 Clostridia bacterium
AATTTTAAGAAGAAGGGGCAGACAGGAACAGGAGAAGGCAGAAGAAGATACAGCAGGCGTTAAGCTTGACCGCCGTACAAGACAGATGCATGTTGACGGCAGAGTAGTTGAGCTTACTGTTAAGGAATATAATATTATTGATTTGTTCCTTTCGAACCCCGGCAGAGTTTATTCAAGAGATGATCTTTTTGACCTTATATGGGGTGCAAATAAATCAGGAGATGTAAGAACTGTTGATGTTCATATGAGAAGACTGAGAGAAAAGGTTGAGGAAAATCCTGCTCAGCCTAAATATATACTGACAAAATGGGGTGTAGGTTATTACTTTAAAGAAAATTAATAAATGGCTGTCTAAAACAAGAGTAAGACTTGTTTTAACATATCTCGGAATTATTGTTTTAGCACTGTTGTTTATATCAACATATATTACGGCATCAATCAGCAGTTATCTTTACAATCGGGAGGAAGTACAGATGCTTTCAAATGCAAATATCGTGGCAAACCTTATTGCAGAAGATATGAGAGGAAACTCAAAGCACATAGAAGAGGTCGTAACAGGTATGGGAGCAGACCCGTCTTCAAGAATAGTGGTGCTTGATTCTCAGGCAAAGGTTATATATGATACAAGCGAAAATAACAACATAAAAGGTAAAACTCTTGTCAGGGAACAAATCCTTGATGCGTTAGAGGGAAAGGATGTTGTTTCCACATATAAGGAAAAAGAGGTGGGAACAGTTGTTCAGACGGCGGTTTCGGTTATCTCAAACTCTGAAATTGCAGGGGTTGTTTATATAACAAGCGTGGCAAGTGAAACAGATGATTTCATCAAAGACATAAGATGGCTTTTTTATGTAATTTCAATAGTTGTGTGTATTTTGATAGGCATACTAAGTGCTGTTATGGCTGATGTAATAGTAAGCCCTATCGAAAAGCTTACGGCAAAGCTTAGCAAAGCGGATTTTGAAACAGACGGCGAGCTTGTTAAATTCAAAGGCTCAATAGAGCTTGAAAGCCTTGCGGCTGCATTTAACAACCTTTCGGGCAGGCTTACTGAAATGGAGGAGAAAAGAAGGTCTTTCGTTTCAAATGCATCTCATGAGCTTAAAACACCTTTAAGCTCAATAAAGCTTTTGTCGGAATCTGTTCTTTCTATGCCTGAAATAGACCAGGAAACCGTAAGAGAATTTATGACAGACATAACAGGGGAGATAGACAGACTAAGCAAAATCATCGAAAGACTTTTATCGCTCACCAAATTAGATACAGAGGCAGAGCCTTTAAGTCTTAAGGTTACAGACTTGAACGAAATGTCACAGCGAATTGTGAAAAGTCTTACGCCTGTTGCAGAAAACAAAGGTATTGCAATCACTCATATAACCGAAAAAGAGGTTATCGGTATGGCAGACAGAGAGAAAATGTGGCAGGTTGTTTATAATATTACAGACAATGCAATTAAATACACACCTGAGGGCGGAAAAGTTGAGGTTGGAACTTACGACGACGGCAAGGATATAAGAATAGAAGTTGCAGATAACGGTGTGGGAATTCCTGAAAAGGATTTAGATAAAATATTTGACAGATTTTACAGAGTGGATAAGGCAAGGTCGAGAGAAAGCGGAGGTACGGGACTCGGACTTTCAATTGTTAAAGAGCTTGTCAATATGCACGGCGGAGAGATAAGTGTTGAAAGCATTGTAGATGCCGGAACAAGAATGAAGATAACAATTCCTAAAAGATTGGGGTAAATAAACTATGAAAAGAATAATCAGTTTTATAATGGCATTGTTTTTAATGCTTGGCGTTTGTTCCTGTTCGGATAAAACACAAAATATGATGGAATATGAGGCAGAGATTTATTATGCTGATGCAGGTAAAAACAGCCTTTCTGCAGAAAAAGTTAAAATAAAGGTAAACACAATAGACCAGCTTTATGAGGCTGTTTTAAACAAAATGCTTGAAGACCCGTCAAGCCAGAGCCATATGCGTATAATACCAAAGGGAACAAAGCTTCTTGGAGCGGAGCTTAAAGCGTCTGTGCTTGCTGTTGATTTTTCTAAGGAAATATATGTAGAAAATGAAAGCGAAAGTATACTCATAAGAACTGCGGTTTTAAGAACTATGACAGCACTCAGCGAAATAAATGCAGTAGAGTTTTTTGTTGAGGGTGAGAAAATGAAAAACACCTACGGCGAGGAAATAGGCATCTTAAACAAGGAAGATATTGTTTTTGAAACTGAGCTTGAAATTGAAGAAAAGAAGTATATAAAGCTTTATTTCTCAGATTTGAAATCAGAGCATCTTATAGCAGAGGCAAGAGAAATAACCGTATCACCTAAAGAAACAATGGAAATGAGAATAATTAAGGAGCTTTTGAAAGGTCCTGTTAATCCTAATCTTATGAAAACCATTCCGAGTGAAACAAAAATTCTTTCTGTTGAAACAAAAGAGGGGGTTTGCTTTGTAAACCTTTCTCAGGAATTTAAAAACAGACACACAGGCGGTTCGGCAGGAGAAATGATGACAGTTTATTCAATAGTAAACTCACTTACTGAGCTTGAAAATGTAGATAAAGTACAGTTTTTGGTTGAAGGACAGAAAATGGAAGTGTTTATCCATATGATATTTAACGAGCCGTTTGTACGCGACCCGGAGCTTATACAGAAATAAAATAAAGCTGTAAATAACGCTTGTTATTTACAGCTTTATTGTTCTTTTTTTGCGGACTTCTTTTTTCGTAAGGTCAAGCTCATATTTTTTGCAAGGCTTTGCATCTTCTAAAACTCCGTGCTTTTTACATATAATATTATCGGTGCAGACAATTTTGTTGCCGTATATACAGGTTTCACACATAGGAACTGTTTCCATAAGGTTTCTCCTTTCGACGCGTTTTTGTATATTGTACCATAAAGTGAGTTTGATTGCAATATATAAAAATATATGCTACTTGAAAAGAAAGGAAATGTTTGCTATAATGTAAAAAGTTGGGAGGCGTTAAAGCTTGAAGAAAAAACAAGGCTTTGTTCAGGGAGCACTTATTCTTGCTGCGGCAAGCTTGATTGTGAAAATAATAGGTGCCGTATACAAAATACCATTAAGAAGATTTATATTAGATGCTGAGGGAATAGGTCTTTATAACTCTGCATACACAATTTATAATGTTTTGTTTATTATTGCAACAGCGGGTATACCTGTTGCAATTTCTAAAATGATATCCGAAAGCATAGTTAAGGAAAATTACAGAGAAACAGCCAGGATATACAGGGTTTCAAAAATACTCCTTACGGTTATCGGTTTGTTGGGAACTGCAATTATGTTTTTCGGTGCAGGTATATTTGCACAGCTTATAAGTGCACCTTCTGCTACATATCCTATAATGGCTCTTGCACCAAGCCTTTTCTTTGTGTGTATTATGAGTGCATAC
>JAGARF010000149.1 GCA_017622395.1 Clostridia bacterium
AGAGGAAAGCCTTGAAAAGTATAAAAATGATGCTGCGTCAGTAAGCAATGCAATTATCACAGCAGAGAAAAAGGCAGAAGAAATTGTTGCACAGGCAAAGGAAAAGGCGGAAAGCTACCTTGCAGACGCAGAAAGAGAAAATGCAGAGAAAAAAGCAGAGCTTGAAAATCAGACAAAGGAAGCGCAGCTTAAACTTAAACAGCTTAATGAAGAAATAAGACAGCTTAAAACAAATATAGTCATTTCTGCCAATAAATATACTAAAGAACTTGATAGATTGATGGAGGACTAATATGGAACAGAAAATATTAAAAATACTTGAAAAAGACGGAAAAGCAACTGCAAAAGAGATTGCAGCTCAGCTTGCATTTGATGAAAAAGAAGTTGAAAAGACAATAGCAGGTCTTGAAGAAAAAGGCATCATCGGCGGATATAAAGCAATGATAAATTGGGATAAGTTTGATGAAAACCTTGTTTCAGCTTTAATAGAATTAAAGGTAACACCTCAGCTTGACCAGGGCTTTGACAGAGTTGCAGAAAAAATATATCAGTATGAGCATGTTAAGAATGTTTATTTAATGTCATCAGGTATTTATGACCTTTCAGTTATGATTGAGGGCAAAAATCTTAAAGAGGTTGCAGGCTTTGTAGCTGAAAAGCTTGCTCCGATGGAGTGCATTACTTCAACATCAACCCACTTTATATTAAAAAGATACAAAGAGGGCGGAATTATATACGAAACAGACAGAGAAGACAGCAGGCAGGTGATTGAATTTTGAACATAGAGAGCAAAATATCACAGACGGTTAAGGATATCAAACCATCAGGCATACGAAAATTTTTTGATATTGCCAACCAGATGGAAGATGTGATTTCTCTCGGAATAGGCGAACCTGATTTTGTAACCCCTTGGCACATAAGGGATGCAGGTATTCTTTCTCTTGAAAAGGGCAGAACCTACTATACTTCAAATTCAGGGCTTATAGAATTAAGAGAACAGCTCTGCAGATATCTTGACAGACGCTTTAATTTAAAATACGACGAGGACGAGATTCTGGTAACGGTAGGGGGAAGTGAGGCTATCGACCTTTGCGTAAGAGCTTTGGTTTCACCGGGAGATGAGGTTTTAATACCTGAGCCAAGCTTTGTGTGCTACTCACCCTGCACACTTCTTGCAGGCGGTGTTCCTGTTCCTATTGTTACAGACGAGGAGCATAATTTCAAGCTTACGGCAGAGGCACTTAAAAAAGCAATAACACCAAAAACAAAGCTATTGGTATTACCTTTTCCAAACAACCCCACAGGCGGTGTTATGGAAAGAGGCGACCTTGAAGAAATAGCAAAGGTTCTTGAAGAAACCGAAATTATGATTCTTTCAGACGAAATATACGGTGAGCTTACTTATGGAATAAAACATACCTCAATAGCAAACATAGAGTCTATGAAGGACCGTACAATTATAGTAGGCGGTTTTTCAAAATGCTACGCCATGACAGGATGGCGTCTTGGTTATGCGGTGGGAGATAAGGCAGTTATAAATCAAATGAGAAAAATTCATCAGTTTGCAATTATGTCTGCACCTACAACAAGCCAATATGCCGCAGTTGAAGCCGTGAGAAACGGCGACTCAGACATTGAGGATATGAAAAGAGAGTACAACAAAAGAAGAAGATACTTAATTGACAGATTGAATGAAATAGGTCTTCATTGCTTTGAGGCAAAGGGTGCTTTTTATGTATTTCCATCAATTAAATCAACAGGCCTTTCCTCCGACGAATTCTGCGAAAGACTTTTAAAAGAAAAAAAGGTTGCAGTTATTCCGGGCAATGCCTTTGGAGATTCGGGAGAAGGATTTGTGAGAATTTCTTACGCATATTCCTTAAATACCATTAAAAAGGCATTGGACAGGATAGAAGAATTTATCAAGGAGTTGGGAAATTGAAACTTGCAGTAATAGACCTTGGTTCAAACTCCCTGAGAATGGGAATTTATGAAAAAGAAAACGGAAAAATTAAAGAGCTTAAAAGAGAAAGACATCAGGTAAGGCTTGCAGAGGGTCTGGGAGCAGACAATATGCTTAAAAAAGAGCCTATGGAAAGAACTTTAAAGGTGTTTGAAAGTTACCGACAGGTACTGATAGAAGAAAATGTTGATAATTTCAAAGCTATTGCAACAGAAAGCTTAAGACGGGCTGAAAATGCATTGGAGTTTATAAAGTGCGTAAAACTTTTTACAGGCATTGATATTGATGTTTTAGACGGGGAAAACGAGGCAAAATACGGAGCGGCAGCGGCAAAAATGTCAATGGATGCAGACAGCTTTTATGTTATAGATATCGGCGGCGGCTCAGTTGAAATTGCAAAGGTTAAAGAGGGAGTTGTCGTAAACTATTCAAGCAAGCCTCTTGGCTGTGTTGTGATGACAGAAAAGTTCAACCCTGATGAAAAGGGCGACGGGGAAATAAAAGCATATATGAAACAGGAGCTTGAAGAGCTTGAATGGATAAACGAAAGCTTACCTGTCTGCGTTCTTGGGGGAGTTGTTAAGGAGCTTGCAGTAAGTATACTTGGCAATTATGACTTTGACGGTAAAAAAATAACTGCCGACAAGGTCTTTGATATGTATGACAAAATATATAAAACGAAGGTTCCTGAAAGATGCGAAAAATTCGGTATAGACCCAAGAAGATGCGATGTTATGACGGCGGGCTTATGTCCTTTAACAGCACTCCTTAAAAAAGCAGGAATGGGTCAGGTTGTTTTCTGTGCAAGGGGAGTAAGAGAAGGAATTGCAATGGAGCTTTTAGATGGATAAATTTAAGTATTCACAGGATAATAAAAGATATCACACATTATATTTTCATAATAAAGCTATATTCGGCAGAAGAATATTCAAGGCGGCACTAGACGGAGGCTTTTCCTGCCCCAACAAGGGAGGATGCACATACTGTATCTCAGGAGGGAGCGAGTTTTCGGCAGACAGCCGTCTTTCTGTGTCAGAACAAATAAGGCTTGAAAGAGAAAGAATATACAAAAAATACAAAGATGCAGACCTTATAGCATACTTTCAGGCAAACACAAACACTTTTGCACCTCTTAAAAAGCTTAAAGAGCTTTATGAGGAGGCACTTGCCTGTGAAAATGTAGTTGGTTTAAGTATAGCAACAAGGGCAGACTGCATTGAAGACGATGTTTTAGAGTACTTAGCAGAGCTTTCACGAAGAACATATTTGACCGTCGAGCTTGGTCTGCAGACAATTCACGATGAAACTGCAGAGAAGATTAACAGAGGTCACAGCTTTGACTGCTTTTTAAAGACTTATAAAAAACTAAAAGAGAAAAACATAAGAGTGTGTGTTCATTTAATAGACGGACTGCCTGATGAAACCTTTGATATGATGGTTGAGACTGCAAAGGTTGTGGGAGCTTTAAAGCCTGACGGAGTTAAGATACATCTTCTTCATATTATGGAAGGGACAGTAATGCATCAGCAGTTTTTGTGGGGAGAGGTTAAAGAGATGGCTTTTGATGATTACATCAAAACCGTCTGCACTCAACTTACTTATCTGCCTGAAGAAACCGTTATAGAAAGAATAACAGGGGACGGGTCAAAGGATAAGCTGATTGCCCCTCTATGGAGCAAGGATAAAATAAAAGTCCTTGGTACAATAGATAAATATATGGCTGATAATGACCTTTATCAGGGAATAGCGTTTATATAGCAACGCATCGATATGTTGCCTGACGGCAATGAATAAAAAAATATTGCAGAGAAATCTGCAATATTTTTTTATTCATTTTCGAGGAAGTATGTTGCTTCCATATCTGCAACTGATGCGGCAAAGGCAAGGGGGAATTGCTCAAAGGCTTTGCCTACTGAATTTTTGTCATCTGTGTTTGAAAAACCCATATGGTATCTTATGGCAAATGCCTCTTCTCTTTTGAGCTTCATAAAGCCTGAAATAATGTAAACTGATTTTTCACCGTGACCGTATGGGAGAGGGTCGTTGAAGTTATAGGTAGGAACCTGTTGCCACTTTCCTGTTTCGTCCTTTACATTTCTGAAACCCTTTTGATAACAGCCGATTTTGCAAAGATCGTGAAGAAGTGCGGTAATTGCTATTGTTTCGTCGCTGTACTTTATTCCGTATACTTCTTGAACTCTTTCTCTTTCAAGGTATGCCTTTAAACATTCATAAACTTTTATGCTGTGTTCTGCAAGACCTCCTTCATAGGAACTGTGATATCTTGCAGATGCAGGAGCTTCAAAAAAGTCACTCTCTAAAAGATAGGCAAGAAGCTTGTCTGCTCCCTCTCTTTTTATGTTTTGGTTATAAATTTCTATAAATTTTTCTTTTATGCTCATTTTA
>JAGARF010000150.1 GCA_017622395.1 Clostridia bacterium
AAAGTTGAAACAAGCTTTATAATTTCTTCAATATGCTCTGTTGCTTTTGGATGATATGTTGCCTCTTTAATTCCAAGTGCCTTTGCATCTTTGAAATATTCCTCAATATACTGCTCGCCAAGCTCTTTAACAGTAATACCAAGGTCATTTGCCTTGTTAATCATTTTATCGTCTATATCTGTAAAATTCTGAACAAAGTTTACTTTATAGCCTCTGTATTCAAAATATCTTCTTAGCTGGTCAAAAATTATAAACGGTCTTGCGTTACCAAGGTGGAAAAAGTTATACACCGTCGGTCCGCAGGAATACATATTAACCGTATTTTCGTGAAGAGGAACAAATTCCTCTTTCTGTCTTGTCATTGAATTATATATTTTCATAAATATCATTCTCCTTTCATCATTTTGTCATAGGCTGAAAGAAAATTTTTCATATTGTGCTGATTTGCGACCGCCGTGTATTTTTTATACATCAGGGAGCAAAACAGTGCAAGATGGAGAATTTTACTCAGCCTGCTTTTTCTCTAAGTTGTCTAAGCGAATCTGTATTCTGCAGAATTCCTGCGATATCGGGTCAGGCATATGAACATGGTCAAAGTTGCCTGCAATTTTTTCGTTGTTTCTTCTTACAATTCTTGCAGGAATACCAACACAGGTACAATTTTCGGGAACATCTGATAATACTACGGCGTTTGCCGCAATCTTTGCATTATCCCCGACAGTAAAGTTACCAAGAAGCTTTGCACCGCAGCCAACCAAAACATTGTTACCCAGAGTTGGATGTCTTTTGCCTTTATCTTTTCCTGTACCCCCAAGAGTTACCCCCTGATAAATTGTGCAGTTGTCGCCTACAATCGCGGTTTCTCCTATTACAACTCCCATACCGTGGTCTATGAAAACTCCGTTTCCGATTTGTGCGGCAGGATGAATTTCAATACCGTATTTTCTTCTTGTTTTATTTGATATTCTTGTTGCTATAAATTTGTGTCCCTTATTATAAAGCTTGTGTGCAACTCTGTGACGCATAACCGCCTTAAAGCCCGGATACATAAAAAATACCTCAAAAGCATTTCTTGCGGCAGGGTCCCTTTCCATAATAGCTTTAATATCATTTTTTATCTGGTCAAACAATACTTTGCCCTCCCATTACATAATCACTCTATTCTAACATAATATGCAAATCTTTTCAATAGTTTTCAAGGTATAATTTCAATGTTTTTAACTTCTTATGAAAACATTATATCTTCACCTGTAATTTTTTTGCATTTTTCAGTTGTCTGTTATATAATATTACCTGAAAAAATTTTTCACAAAAGTCTTTACAGCAAACATTTGTTCGTGTATAATATAAATCGGAGGTGAGAAAGTGGAAAGGACTATTTTTCATATAGACGCAAACTCGGAATTTTTGTCCTGGAGTGCAGTTAAGCTTTTAAATGAATGGCCGCCTATAGATTTAAGAAGTGTACCATCTGTTGTAGGCGGAAGCGAGCAGTCACGAAAAGGCATAGTTTTAGCATCTTCAATTCCTGCAAAACAGCTTGGAATAAAAACAGGTGAAACTTTGTATAGTGCAAGACTTAAATGTCCTGAATTGATTGTAGTTCCTCCTGATTTTGAGCTTTACGAGGATATGTCTGCAAAATTTTTCAAAATCTGCAACAGCTTTTCTCCCCTTGTTCAGAAATTCTCAATAGACGAACTGTTTTTGGACTACACCAATATGGAGCCTCATTTTGGTCCTCCTTTAGAGGGTGCAAAGAAAATAAGTGAAAAAATTAAAAGTGAGCTTGGTTTTACGGTAAATATCGGTATTTCAACAAACAAGCTGTTGGCAAAAATGGCATCAGACTTTGAAAAGCCTGATAAAATACACACTCTCTACCCCGACGAAATTAAAGAAAAAATGTGGCCTTTGCCAATAGGCAATCTTTTTATGGTTGGCAGACAGACAAAGAAAAAGCTTTTGGATATAGGAATTGACACTATAGGCAAGCTTGCAAACTGCGACATTGAAATAATGAAAAAATATTTAAAATCTCACGGTGAGCTTATTCATAAATATGCGAACGGCATAGATGCATCCCTGGTTACAACTGAAAAAGAGCCATACAAAAGCATCAGCAACGGCTCAACGCTCCCCCGTGATATTTCGGACAAAGGCGAACTTTTAAAATATGCACTTTCCCTTTGCGAAAAGGTTTGCAGCAGACTCAGAAAAGAGGGTGTATCTGCATCGGTTGTTGATGTGGGCATAAGATTTAAGGATTTAAGCTATTGCTCGCACCAGAAAAAGCTGTTAAAATATATCTATTCAACAAATGATGTATACTCTGCAGTAAAAGACCTTGTAAATGAACTCTGGAGCGGTGAAACCCCTGTAAGAGCAATTACAATCGGTCTTTCCGATTTAGTTTCAAACGAATATCAGCAATACTCCTTTTTTGACGACGATAAATCGAAAAAATACGAAAAAATCGACGGCGTTGTAGACGAGCTTCGTGAAAAATACGGCTTTCATTGCATAACACGCGCCTCTCTCGTTGACGATAAATTCCACAAAAATGTTTTAAAGTACCAAAACCCCTCAATGAAATCATATTTATGAAAAAGAAGAAAAGCTTAACACTTTTCTTCTTTTTCATACTTTTTATATTGTTTAAAGTAATACTGAACTATATCTTTTCTTGTAATAATGCCGATGAAATTGTTATCATCATCAACCACAGGGACAAAATTCTGATTTATTGCTTTTATGAACAAATCGTCCATACTTGAATTGATTTTAACAGGCTCAT
>JAGARF010000151.1 GCA_017622395.1 Clostridia bacterium
AAGCTTATGAGGTGGTTAAGGTAAGAAATTTCTGCAGTTGATGCTGCATTGCCTGTGTATGTACCTGTAAAGTATTCGTAAAGGGCATACAGAAGACCTGCATCACCGCCGCCATGACCTGATGTAACATCGTTACCGTTTGAACGGAAATCGATTTCTTCAGAAACTTTGTCACCCCACTGGTCTTTAACCCTCTGACCAAACTTTGTGTAAAGAATTTTGCTTCCGCTTCCTGTAACCTCAAGCATACCTTCTGTACCGAAAAGTCTTATTGCTCTGCCTGCACCATCAGGAGAGAAAGCTGTCATTGTAAGGGAGGCAGTTGCACCGTTTTCAAATTCCATATTAACAATCTGATGGTCAACAACATTGTTGTTTGCCTCATAAATGCAAGTTCCATAGTTGGTTTCCTGAAGTGATGCCCACATTTGTTCATCTGTAACATTTACAGAATCTGTTGCAGTTTCTCTGAACCAGCTTCCGCCCATATATTCGTTATCCATATAGAGCTTTTTAACATCAAATACGCAGTTTTCTCTGTGAGGACAATCCTCTGTGCATCTTGAAGGTGCACCTTCAGGCTTGTTTTCCTTTGTAAAGTATGAAAGATTACCAAAAGATGAAACCTTTTTGCAAGGAGAGCCTACAAGCCACTGAATAATATCTGTATCGTGACAGCATTTTGCAAGAATCATAGGACAGCTTGTATCTGAGTTACCCCATTTACCTCTTACAAAGCTGTGAGCCATATGTCTGTTACCAACAGGTTCTAAAGCCTGAACAGACATTAATCTTCCGATTTTACCTTCGTCTAAAAGTTTTTTAAGAGTTCCGTATAATGGTGTGTATCTTAAAACATGGCAAACAAGAACTTTAACACCCTTTGCTTTTGCAGCTTCTGCAATTTTTTTACATTCTTCAGCAGTTGGAGCAATAGGTTTTTCAAGAAGAATATCATATCCAAGCTCAATTGCTTTAAGTGCAGGACCTATGTGCATCTGGTCCTGTGTTGCAATAAGTGCAAAGTCTGCAAATTTAGGTCTGTCTAAAATCTTTTCCCAAGTATCATAGATGTTTTCTTTTGGAACATTTGGGAAGTGAGAAAGCTCAAATTCCACTCTTTCAGGAACAGGCTCTGCAATACCAACAAGTTCAAATTTATCTTCCATATCGTGCATGATTTTGGTATATCCCATACCTCTTCCGCCTGCACCGATAACAATTGCAGTTAATTTTTTCATAATAATCTTGTTAACTCCTCTCTTAAAATAAGTTTGAACTAAAATTGCTCAGATTGTGCTGATTTACGACTTAAGTGTACTTTGTGTACATAAAGGAGTAAAACAGTGCAAGATGTGTAATTTTATTCAAACTTTACCTCCGTTTTTTTTGTAATATATCATAAATTTTGTTATATTTCAATACAAAAATTGATATTTTTAATACAAAAATAGATATTATTTTTGTTTATATGCACCGGGTGACATTCCTGTTTCTTTTTTAAAAGCTGAAGAAAAATAATTAGAGCTTGAAAAAGACAGCATATCTGCCACTTCTCCAACACTGTAGCCTTCTTTAAGGTATTTTATTGCCTTTGCCATTTTCAGCTTTGTAAAGTGCTGAATAACACCACAGCCGGCGTAAAGATTAAATAACTTTTTTATGTATGTAACGCTTAGATGAGAAAGCTTTGATATTTCTTCCACAGTTAGTCTGTCGTGCACATTTTCTTTTAGTATACGCACGACCTCCTGATATCTTTTTGCTCCGGCCTTTGCATTTAATGTTCGGTCAGGAGAGTTGTCCGAAATAATTTCAAGGAGAAAATTTTCAAAACCTTTAAGTGCACGGACTTTGTCAATATGGTTAATTTCTGAAGGGTGTGGAAGCTCCTGAATATTTTGAGTGTGCTTTTTTATAAGCTCAAAAATATCTGCAAAGCGGTCTGCCTGGTCAATGTCAAAAGTAAATACACCCTTTGAGAGATTGTGTGCTAAAGTTGTGTCAATGCCGAAGGAGAAGATTTTGAGTTTAACGGGAAAATCTTCGCTTTTTGCCCAGAAACTGTGAAACTCCATAGGTGCGTGAAAAATAGCCTGACATTCTGAAAGCTCATATATTTTCTCATCCTCTGCTACTGTTAGTTTGCCTTTCTCCACATAAACAATTTCCCAATAATCGTGCATCTCACCGGGATAGAAAAAAGTACCCTGCTCCTTTTTTATACCCATAAATAAAGTCGGATTGAAATTTTCATTAAAGATTCTCTCAACGAGGGCATAAATTACAGGTGTGTTAAAATAATGTTCAGTAGAAAGAGTCATAGCCACAAAACCTCCTTACTTTTTCATTCTATCACACAAGTTCCATTTTGTCACTATATTAATGCCGGCCAAAACGGCCGGCATTAAAAATTTATTCTGTTACAGAGTAAGGGTTTGTTACTGCATTTACTGCACATTTCTTAAGAGTATCAAGAACATTTGCAGTATCTGTGTTTGGTGTATATGTAATACCGCTTATATCTGTGCCTGTTATTTTATTAAGCCATGCAAGACCTGAAAGGTAATAGCCCATAGCTTTAAGATGCTGTCCGTCTGATGAGTTGAAAATATCACCAAGCTTTTCTCTTGCATTTTGTACGGCTGTGCCTGCTGGAATTACGAAGTCGATTTTGTCGTTTGTAAGAATTCTGTCTTTAACAACATCAACTATTGCGTTATACATATCTGTCTGGCTCATATTTGGATAGTAGGTTTTAAGAATATCGCTGTCCTCCTGATATGCCCATGTCATATGCCAGGCAACCTTGGCATTTTCATTTTTGTTAGCATGGATATAGTCAAGAACATTGTCAAGCTTTGTGTAAGAGCTTGCAACTCCCGAATATGCACTGTTCTGCTGAATAGTAATTACATCCCAATCGGTATATTCAATACCCTCAAGCATTGTTGTTGATGCAGTTACATCTTCGTTTTTAACAATTTTACCGTCTTTAAGCTCCCAGATATGGAATTCATACTCAGCCTTGTTGTTTGAAAGGTTTGAGTAGTGCTTGTCAAGTGAGCATCCGCCGATATAAAGGTTACCGCATACAACCTTTTCAAAGCCTGCATCCTTTGC
>JAGARF010000152.1 GCA_017622395.1 Clostridia bacterium
AAGCGGTCGATCACAGCATGATTAAAATCAGCCGAGAAATTAAACACATAAAAAGGCATGCCAAGGCGAAAGGCAACCGCCCGCGCATCCTCCACATCGTTCAGAGAACAGCAGGTCTTATCTTCCTTTTCGCCCTCTTTAGCTTCCTTTGCTTTGTCAACACCCAATGCAATATCTGCTGACTGCTCATCTATCTGTGTTAAAACACCGCAGGTTGATGCGTCAAAGCCAAATTTTGCTCTGTTGTAGCCGATTTCGTTAACAGTATCTCTTGCAATTTTCGGAATATCAACATAACAGTCTGTTGTGATTTCACCCATAACAACGATTGTACCTGTTGTTACAAAGGTTTCACAGGCAACTCTTGCCTTTGGGTCCTCTTTGTATATTGCGTCAAGAACAGAATCTGAAATAAGGTCACAGATTTTATCCGGATGTCCTTCAGTAACCGATTCAGATGTAAATAATTTTCTGCCCATGGTAATTACCTCCTGTGTATTTTACATTTGGTTTTATTGTACCATAAGCAGACATTTTTTGCAACTACTATTTTTCTTTGATTTTTACTGCAATTACTGTCATATCGTCTGTATGCTCAGTTTGAAGTTTTAATGCTTTTGACATCAATAACTCAGAAATTTCCTGAGCTGATTGTTCCTGCAGATTTTTAAGCACCTCCCTTATCCAGCTGTCATCTCTTATCACTTCGGTGACACCGTCGGAGGCTATTATAATAACATCTCCTTTCACAAACCTCATACGGCTTTTTGCCGGCTCCAAGGTTCCTACTATTCCTGTCGGCAGACTTGCCGACCTTAAGCACACCACCTTCTTTCCCTTCTTTATATACGAACCTGCCGAACCTGTTTTTATAAACTCTCCCACACCTGTATACAAATCGAAAACCAGCATATCTATAGTTGCAAAATTTTCGTCGTAGGATTTTAAAATTAAAACAGAGTTTATAAGCTTAACCGCAGTTTCCTTGTCAATTCCTGCAACAAGCATACCTTCTAAAAGACGAACAGTTTCATTGCTTTCTTTTGCCGCCTCACTGCCGCTCCCCATGCCGTCGCTTAATGCTACAATTATTTTTCCGTTTCCCGGTCTTATTATGGCATAGCTGTCGCCCCACTCCTTTTCACCCTTTTGTCTTATCCTTGAAATCCCGACCTCTGCCTCAAACCATTCTCTTTCAATAAGCTTTATGGTGCAGTTTGAAGAGTTGCAGTTTTTGTTTTCCGGATAAAATCTTCTTTTAAGGACTTTTTCCGCTACAGGAGCAATCAAAAATCTGCAGGTGTTGTCTTTTTTACAATCTGCAACAGACACGCTGACCTGATACCGTTCCTCTTTTTCTTTCATAACTGCCACATTTTTAACCTTAACACCTAAATCATCAAGCATTTCTATTATTTTTTCTTCTGCCTCAATCTCAAAGCTATATCCGTTTTCTATTTCGCTTGCTATGTTTTTCACAACCTCTGAAACATCACAAAGCTGTTGATTTATAAGCTTTCGGCTTTCACTTACCTTGCTTTCCCATACTGCGTTCACACGATACAGCTCATAGACCTTGTTTGTTTCAAGAACAAGTGCTGATGGGTTGTAGCAAACATTTTTAAACTGAGGGGGAACATCATAGTTTTCTGCCCAGCCCCTCAGAGAGGTTGCCTTTAAAAGTCCCGAAACCACCTTATATGTATTCTGATATTCATCCACCCAGCATTTTTTGCTGTTTCTGCAGGTTTTACATACTCTTTGTGCCACATTTTCAACAAGCATTTTTTCTTCTTTTTCTTTGCTTAGTATAGGTTTTTTATTGTTTTTGTTTATAACCTCTGCCATTTTTTCAAAAACGGTTGACAGCTTTTTCATTCTTGTTCCTGCCGAGTACTTCACTATTTCCACCCTCCTTGCCTCTCTCGCCTTTGCGCCGGGCAAAAGCATCAATATATTATTCTTCACTTCGTCCAGCTTGTGACTTGGTATTATTGAAATTACAACTCCTGCAAGTATAACCTCAAAAACATTAACAAGCATATAAGAAGAATTGTTTGCATAAAAAGTAAAAAAGGCATTGGATAGAATAAAAGCACATATTGCACCAAGCTTTTTGTATTTACTTCCAAGGGATGCAAAAACCGCTGATATACCGTAAGAGCCTACGCAGTATAGCATCTGTGGGTTTGCAACTCCCATAACTGCCCCCGTCATAACGCCTGACACAGCACATACACCTGTTGAAAATTCAATTGCCGTAAATAGAATTACAAAATCTGCAATTATTCCTGAAACTGTTATATCAAAAACAAGCTTTATATCCGCAACCGATGCAAGCATAACCAAAAACACCGCAGAAAGTGAATAAAGCTCTCTTTTCGTCATTGTTCTTCTTATTTTTGCAGACTCGAAATATGAAAAAAATACCAAATAACTATCAGCAAGAAAATAAGCAAATACACATTCAAGTCCAAGAACTATAAAATCATAAAGAGTGCCTTCGCTCAACAAAAAATATAATATATTACCAAGAATTACCACACCAAAACAAGCTCCGTACAATATTTTCTTATTTTTGAACTTGTCTTGGAAAAAGCTTACAATTCCCATCAGAAAATATACAATTATATATTTTATCCCATACTGCCCCCTGCCTGAACACAATACTCCAAGCATAGGCAAAAGGCACACCATAGAATAATACTTTTTCATTATGTATGCTGTAATGCAGGCAATTCCAAAGGGTGACAAATTATAAAGGAGAAAAGTTCTTCCTGAAAGCACCCCTGCAAGGATTGCAATAACATCATTTATTTTTATGTATTCTTTAACCGTATCTACTGCAGATTTAATTCTGCTTTTTGTCTTTTGGTACATTCCACCTACTTCCTTTCGGTAAAATTATACATTTTCTCTTTTGCACATTTTGTCAAAAAACATCTGTTTTTCTTATTTTTGTGCGTCAAAGAATTGTATGTCCCGTCATTTCCCGTCTTAACCTTAAAGCATATTGCAATATTATATAAAATGTGATATTATAAATCAAAGGAGGGTATAATATATGAATACAGAAACAATTATTTGGCTTGTAATTACCGTGCTCGCCCTCATTATTGAAGGAAGCACCGCAGGACTTACAACCATTTGGTTTGCAGTAGCAGGTGCAGTAAGCTTTGTGCTTTCACTTTTCAGTACAAATGTTTATGTGCAGATTATAGTATTTTTCCTTGTTTCAATACTGCTTTTGGTATTCACAAGACCTATAATCAAAAAAACACTTGTAAAGCAAAAAGAAAAAACAAATGCAGATAAAATAATCGGCGAAAAAGCATTGGTTATTGAAGAAATCAATGAATTTGCAGGAACAGGACAGATTAAAATTTCAGGAGCTGTCTGGTCTGCAAAAGCAAACGATGTAATTGCAAAGGACGAAAAAGTTATAATAAAAGAGATTAAAGGCGTTCACGCCATAGTAGAAAGGGAGGAAAATTAAATGATACAAGCTTTTCTTATTTTAGTAGTTGTTGTTATGCTGATTATTGTAGCAAACATAAAAATCGTACCTCAGGCAAATTCCTATGTTGTTGAAAGACTCGGTGCATACCACGCATCATGGGATGTTGGTCTTCACATTAAAATTCCGTTTATCGAAAGAATTGCAAAGAGAGTTTCTCTTAAAGAACAGGTTGTAGACTTCCCGCCTCAGCCGGTTATCACAAAAGATAATGTTACAATGCAGATAGATACAGTTGTATATTATCAGATTACAGACCCTAAAATGTTCACCTACGGTGTTGAACATCCAATGTCTGCAATCGAAAATTTAACTGCAACAACCTTAAGAAATATCATAGGTGATCTTGAACTTGACCAGACCTTAACCTCAAGAGAGCTTGTTAACACAAAAATGCGTTCAATTCTTGACGATGCAACAGACCCATGGGGTATAAAAATAAACCGTGTTGAGCTTAAAAACATACTTCCGCCTAAAGAAATCAGAGATGCTATGGAAAAGCAGATGAAGGCAGAGCGTGAGCGACGCGAATCAATTCTTAAGGCAGAGGGCGAAAAGAAATCTGCAATCTTAATCGCAGAGGGTGAAAAGGAATCTATGATTCTTGCAGCCGAGGCTCACAAGCAATCAGCAATCAAAAGAGCCGAGGGTGAGGCAGAAGCAATCCTTAAAATTCAGAATGCAACAGCTGAAGGTTTAAGAATGTTAAACGAGGCAAACCCAACAAGCCAGGTTATTGCAATCAAGAGCCTTGAGGCATTAAAGGAAGTGGCTGACGGTCAGGCAACAAAAATCATTATCCCGTCAGAACTTCAGGGACTTGCAGGACTTGCGACATCATTTAAAGAAATCATAAAGGATTAATAGACAAAAACGGGCGACCGCATAGGTTCGCCCGTTTTTTAGATAATAGAAAAAGAAGAAAACCGCTTAATGCGATTTTCCTTCCCCAAATATCATTTTATCATTCAAGACGCAGACCTGTTCCCTGTCTTCACAAAAAAGTTGTGCAACATTAAGTTGCACAACCAATCAATCAATTTTCTCGATTTTAACTCTGCCATTGTTAAAATCAAACTCGTTAACAGTTTTTAAATATGCAGGGCCTTTGTATGTTATAAAATACTTTCCAACATACTCTATAACCCCTTCTTCAACCGCAACGCCGTTACCTTTAACAATAACCTTGTCACCCTTTTTTAAATCTACATTAATTTCTGCCATAACTCATCGCTCCTTTTGTCTATTTTATCACAGTGTTTTTTTATAGTCAATAGATTTATTTAAGTGCGTATAAAATTTCTCTGTAGGTTTACAATAGATGTGTTACATTCCGATATATTTTCATACGAGGAAACCTCGTACAAAAACATATCGGCAAAAACAATAGCGAATAGAAACTTTTTGTGTTAAAGTTTAAGTACCACCCAAAACCACACAGAAAG
>JAGARF010000153.1 GCA_017622395.1 Clostridia bacterium
AGAGGTGTTACAATCATAGATGCCGTAGGTGCATACACTATGGAAAACCGAAAAATGCTTGTTTGTGCCTTAAAGGCAAACGAAATAACCGATTTTCAGCACAAAATTCTTGAAATAGACCCAACCGCATTCATAATTTTCTCAGAGTCGCAGCAAATCGTAGGCAACGGCTTTTATGTTTATAAATAAAATTTGTTTCTTATAACAGCAATCCCCGAATGTTTGTCAAAACATTCGGGGATTGCTTTACATTAATATTTTAAGAGAATTGTATGCAAGAGTAAATGCCACTTCTCCGCCTTTTTCAAAGCTCTCAAATGTTCCAAGCTGTGGCTCAAGACTTAAAAATCCGTCATATCCGTCACTTTTAAGGCTTCTTAAAATATATTTTATATTTCCTTTTCCTGCCCCTGCGGGAACAAATGTTTTATCCTCTCTGGAGTCTTTAATGTGCATATATGCAACATATTTTTTGAGCATTTCAAAAGCCTTTATTGTATCTTCGCCCTGATGAACAAAATTTGCAGGGTTAAATACTGCCTTGAAATTTTCCGAGTTAACCGCCTCTAAAAGCTCAAGACATCTCTCTGCAGTATCACCAAAGCTGTCCTTTTCATTTTCGTGAAGAAGAATTATATTTTCTTTTTCCGCATATTCCGCCATTCTCTTTAAGGCTGAAACAACTGCATCTTTTGCATTACAGGCATTATAATAGCTGAATATTCTTATAAATCTGCAATCAAGTATTTTTGCAATTTCAACAATATGCTTAAAAAGCTCAAAGTCCCTGTCTGCATCTGAAATTTCTGTCTTTCCGATTGGCGAGCCTATTGCTGATGCTTTTATTCCTGCCTTGTCCATTTTATTTTTAAGGTCTTTTGCCTCATCAAGACTTAAAAGAGAAATGTCTTTTCCGTCAATTCCTCTTGGCTCGAAATATTTAATACCAAGCTTATTTAAAACTGCAAACTGTATATCAACACTTTTGTCAATCTCGTCTGCAAATCCTGAAATATACATATTTATTAGCTCCTAAAACTTAAAACTCCTTTTCAGGAGTTTTTCTGCAAGTATTCTTTAAGTAAATTAAGTGCTTTTGCTCTGTGGCTTATGGTGTTTTTCTGCTCAAGGGATACCTGACCAAGTGTTTTGCCGAAATCCTCGTAGTAGAAAATAGGGTCATATCCAAAGCCCTCTGTGCCCTCTCTTTTGTGGGTTAATGTGCCGTAGCACTCACCTCTGAAGGTCTCAGTTTTGCCGTCAGGATAAACAAGAGCAACAACTGAAACATATCTTGCCCTTCTGTCTGTTTTTCCTTCCATCTCCTCTAAAACCTTGGCACACATTTCCTCGTCTGTAGGATTTTCTCCTGCATATCTTGCAGAGTATATACCGGGTCTCATATCCAACGCATAAATCTCAATCCCTGAATCATCAGACACAGTAATCATACCTGAAAGCTTGCTGATTTCGGAAGCTTTTTTTATTGCGTTTTCCTCAAAGGTTGTGCCGTCCTCTTCAACCTCGGCTACAATGCCCTTATCCTTAAGAGAGTAAACGGTTATCCCCATTTCTCCCATCATTTCTTTCATTTCGCGAATTTTTCCACTGTTGTTAGTTGCCAATAAGATTTCCATTGAATATACTCCCAATCTATTTTAATGTAGAAAATCGGAGATTTTCTTCCTCAATTTTCAATTTTCCATTTTCAATTTTCCATTTTCTTAGCTGCCGTTAGTGTGTTTCGCATTAACATCGCAATAGTCATAGGACCTACGCCGCCGGGAACAGGAGTGATTGCAGAAGCTACATTTACAACTTCGTCAAAATCAACATCTCCGCAAAGCTTGCCGTTTTCATCTCTGTCCATACCAACATCAATTACAACTGCACCCTCTTTTACCATATCTGCTTTAACAAACTTAGGTATACCAACGGCTGCAACCAATATGTCTGCTCTCTTTGTAACCTCTTTTAAGTCCTTTGTTCTTGAATGGCAGATTGTAACTGTTCCGTTCTGGTGGAGAAGGAGCATAGCCTGTGGCTTGCCTACAATATTACTTCTGCCGATAACAACACATTCTTTTCCTGAAATTTCAATACCTGTTTCCTTGATAAGCTCCATAACGCCTGCAGGTGTGCAAGGGAGAAAATCAAAGTCACCAATCATAATTTTACCCACATTTACAGGATGAAATGCATCTACATCTTTTTCAGGAATAATTGAATTTATAACCTTCTTCTCATCAATGTGTTTTGGGAGAGGGAGCTGAACCAAAATTCCTGAAATATCATTTCTCTTATTCAATGTATCAATAAGCTCTAAAAGCTCTGCCTCCTCTGTCTGTGCAGGGAGTGCGTATTCCTCAGAATAGATTTCACAAGCCTCGCAGGCTTTTTTCTTGTTATTTACATAAACTCTTGATGCAGGGTCATCGCCTACAATAATAACTGCAAGACCTACCTTAACGCCTTTTTCCTTTAGAGCGACTACTTCCTGTCTTACCTCTTCCTTTATTCTTGCCGATACTTTCTTTCCGTCGATTATCATTGCCATATTTTTTATCTCCTTTTATTATTCTTGGTCTTATTAAACAATTTTTATCAAAGCCGATTAAATCTTCTCTTCCTGCTTTAATCAATGCTTTTTTAACTATTTCATAATTTTCAGGCTTTCTGTACTGCAAAAGTGCCCTTTGTGTTCTTTTCTCCTCGTAGGAGCGGGGAACATAAACCTCTTTCATAGTTCTTGGGTCAAGACCTGTGTAGAACATTGTTGTTGACATAGTACCCGGTGTCGGATAAAAGTCCTGAACCTGCTCAGGAGAGTATTTTATATCCCTTAAATACTCTGCAAGCTCTATTGCATCTTTTATTGTGCTTCCCGGGTGGCTTGACATTAAGTATGGAACAACATATTGTTCCTTGCCAAGCTCCTTATTTATTTCAAAATACTTTTTACAGAATTTATCATATACTTTTCTTGAAGGCTTGCCCATATAATATAAAACATTATCCGAAATATGCTCAGGTGCAACCTTAAGCTGACCGCTTATGTGGTTTTTGATAAGCTGTTTCATAAATGAGGTGTCTTTGTCATAAATAAGATAGTCATATCTTATACCTGAACGGACAAAAACCTTTTTAACCTTTGGGATTTTTGAAAGCTTATTTAAAAGCTCGCCGTATTCCTTATGGTCGATTTCAAGGTTCTTACAGGCAGTAGGGAAAAGACATCTTTTTCTTGAGCAAACACCCATCTCCTCTGCCTTACTGCAGGAGGCTTTCCTGAAGTTTGCGGTAGGCCCTCCCACATCGTGGATATACCCTTTAAAGTCAGGGTCCCATACCATCTTTTCAGCCTCTTTTATAATAGATTGCTGACTTCTTGAGGTAACAACCGCTCCCTGATGAAAGGTCAGGGC
>JAGARF010000154.1 GCA_017622395.1 Clostridia bacterium
GCTCGCATCTTGGGAATGCTTCAGGCTGTTTTGAGAAAAGTGTCTGCCATTTGCCGTCTGCCAAAACATCATCAGCATCTTCTGAAAGGTAAACATCAATTGCGTTATCTCTGTCAGGTCTTTTAACGCTGTCAAGGATTGGAAGATTTAATACTTTTTCGTGCTGTCTTAAATGCCAGAGGTCTGCTTTGTTACCTGCAAGTCTTGTGCAATGAATTCTTGACTGCTGACCTGCACCAACACCGATAGCCTGTCCGTCTACTGCATAGCAAACTGAATTTGACTGTGTATATTTAAGAGTGATTAATGCAATAATTAAATCTCTCTTAGCATCTTCTGTTAATTCCTTTTTATCTGTTACAATGTTTTTAAGAAGCTCTTCATCAATTTTGAAGTTGTTTCTGCCCTGTTCAAAGGTAATACCAAATACCTGCTTTGTTTCCTGTTCCATTGGAACAAATGATGGATCAATTTTAACAATGTTGTATGTGCCTTTTCTTTTACCCTTTAAGATTTCAAGTGCTTCAGCATCATAATCAGGAGCGATAACACCATCAGAAACTTCTCTTGCGATAAGCTTTGCAGTTGTAACATCGCACTTGTCTGAAAGTGCAATCCAATCACCGAAGGAGCTCATTCTGTCTGTACCTCTTGCTCTTGCATAAGCTGTAGCAAGGGGAGATTCGTCAAGACCTTCGATATCATCAACAAAGCAAGCCTTTTTAAGCTCGTCGCTCATTTTAATACCAACTGCTGCAGATGTAGGGCTTACATGCTTAAAGCTTGTAGCACAAGGCATATTTAATGCTCTTTTAATTTCAGCAACAAGCTGCCAGCTGTTGAATGCGTCTAAAAAGTTGATAAAGCCAGGTCTGCCGTTTAAGATTTCAATAGGAAGCTCACTGCCGTCAGCCATATATATTTTTGATGGTTTCTGATTAGGGTTACAACCATATTTAAGTTCAAATTCTTTCATTTTAATTTCTCCTTTAGCAATATTTGTTTATAAGAACATTCTTAGTTTCACCGTTTTTAAGATTTACATAACGAACATAAAGTGAAATTTTGTTGTTTTCATCAAGGTTGTTCCATATTTCGTCAGCAAATGCTTTAATATCGTTTGGAATTACAACTCTTTCAGGCTCGCCTGTGAATGTAGGGATAGGGTTGCCATCGTGATTGTATGTGTGAATGAAATGACCAAGACCTGCTTTTGATGGATATGTAAAAGTGTGTCTGGTGCAAGCTGAACCTTCTTCGTCAATGCTCTTTAAGATGCTCATTTTGTATGTGAAATCGTTTTCACCAAATGTAATCATACCGCTTATTCTTGGTGTAAAGTTTGGAGCATCAGGTTCAAATTCTCTTGTGTCTAAAGCAGCTTCAAATGATTTTCCGTCTTTGATAAAATCATAAACTGTGTCTGTCTGGTCGCCGTTTGTTACGATTAAGTTGTTATCAATTACTCTGATAGGAGAGTAGATGATAAGGGAAGGGTCTTCAACCTTACTTGCATCGTAAGGATAGATTGTAACAGCTTCACCTTCTTCTTTGAAGATTCTGTTTCTGCTGTTTTCAGATCTGCCCATAATGAAATATGCAGATACTGCGTTTTCGCCGTCTTCACTTTTGCCGAGAATTATACCTCTGCCAACATAAGTGTTACCAAAAACGGCTTCTTTTACTGTTTTTTTTGCGTAAATACTCATAAACAACAATCCTTTCTTTTGATACGCCCTCCGCAAACAAAAAGGGCATATCAGTTATACTGATATGCCCAGACGGTCGGCTATTTCAGCTTTTTGCTCCCTTGCGGTACTCCGCAAATCCGTCAGTTACAAAAAGCATTTATTTAACTGTTAAAAGTATATCAAATTTTAAAAAAGATGTCAAGACGAAATTTGTTGACTATTGTAAA
>JAGARF010000155.1 GCA_017622395.1 Clostridia bacterium
CTCTTCGCTGGACCGAGGCTAAGGATGCTTATGTTGAAGGCCTTATGTATTATGAATGGTATAACAAGTCAATTCCTATAAAGGAAATTAATCTTGAGGATTTTTCAATTGACCTTTACAGATACTCAAACTGTGGTTTGAGAAAAGACCACGAATACTGCGTTAAAAATCTTCTTGAAGAAATCGACAGACCCGGTGAGTGGTATGTAGATTTTGATACAATGATTCTTTATTACTATCCTGAAAGAGCATTTAAAGAGGATGATATTTTTGAAGTATCAACATTAAAACAGGCATTTATAACATTAACAAATGCTTCTTATCTTAATTTTAAAGATATTACCTTTAAAAACAGTGCCGGTCTTATCCAGACAGTTTATGATGAAGAAGGAAAATACGTTGATTTTGGTATATATTTCCACGATAATTGGATAAAAGATTTTGGCGGCGGCATTGAAATTGACTATCAGACACACGATGTTATAATCGATGGCTGTACTTTTAAGGATATTAACGGAACGGGGATAAGAAGTGTTGGATGGAAATCAGGTCAGACATTTAAGGATGTTAATAATATATACATACAGAATAATAATTTCTACAGATGCACCAACAGCGCTATAAGAATTGGTACAGGACTTGCGGATACGCTTGTCAATGGAAATTTCAATGTTACAAACAATTTCTTCTATGAAAATGATATTGTAGCTGCAAATGCAAAAACATGTGGTTTTACAATTAAGAACAATCTGCATATGAAAGTTTTCGGCCACGCAATCAGATGTCAGGGGGCAGAATATATTGTTGAAAATAATGAAATCAGCTATGGTTCATACGGACAGAGTGATATGGGTACAATTTACTCAGGCAGAAATATGATGGAGCACGGCTCATCAATTTCAAGAAACCTTATTACTAATTACGGACCTGCACCTGTAGAGCCGCGTTCATTCCCTGCGGGAGCGATTTATCTTGATGATGCAGTCGGCGGTATAACACTTACACAGAATATGTCTAATGCAAGAAGTAAGAATTATCAGTCAACAGGTCTTATATACGGATATGGTCCTGATATTGAATATTACGGAAACATATCTCTTGATGCTTCCAGAGGGTTCATACTTCAGAATCGTTCGGGTTCAACAGCAGTTCCTCTTGCATTGAATCAGCCAAAATCAAGGTTCAATAATGGTAAGGAAATATGGATAAATAAGTATCCGCAGGTTGAAAGAATGATTGATTGGATAGATGATAACAGTAAATACGACCCGCAGATTCAGTTTTATGATAACCTTTCTACAAATAATGATGTTTCAACGCATAAAACGAATTTTGATAAAACTCCTTATGTTACAGGAAGAATTGAAGATGCACATATTATTGAAGATACAAGTATCTATGTTGATCCTGTGAACTATGACTACAGACTTAAAATGGAAGCTGTAGAGAAGTATAACCTTCCATCAACACTTCCAAACGAAGAAAATCTTGATATAGATTCAATAGGCTTGCAGAGAGAACTTAAGTTTAATCAGGAGCTTGTAGATTTTGATATCACATATCCTGTAAACGGAGAAATAATTCCGTTTGCAAGCAAAGCACAGGTTTCATGGCAGACATCTGACGCAGCAATAAACTATGAATATACTGTTGCAACAGACAAGGAATTTAAGCACATAGTTGCAAACGGAACTACTATGGATAATTGTGTTGAGATTAACAATCTTAAGCCTGAAAGTACATACTATGTGAAGGTCAAAGCTATTTCTGTTTCGAGAAAGTTCGGCTATGAGATAGAAAATAAGAACGGCATAATTCAGTTTACAACATCTGATAAAGAAAGCAGCTCAACAACATTGCTTGAAGTAGCAGTTAAGAAGCTTGAAGAAAAAATCAAGGAAATCAAAGAGGGTAATGAAAAAGGAAAAGCAAAACCCGGAACTACAGCTAAAGGTAAAGCTCTTATTCAGGAAGCGTATAATACGATTGCTGCTAAACCAAGTCAGGAGCAAGTAGATAAAATATGCTCTGATGTACTTTTGTTTGTTGATAATGTTACTGCTTATTATAATACAGGTTACGCAAAAATAGGAATCAACAAACAAAACGAATGGCTTACAGATGCTGGGCTTGAAAGCGTTACAACGGAAGGCAATACAGTAACCTTCAAAACTTCTGAAGCAAATGCAACCTCTGTTGCACTTAATAAGATTACACCTAATACAGATGTATTGAAATTCAGCTACAGTATTTCTTCGTTTGACAGTTGGCACGCAATAGGACTCAGACGACAGAATTCAACTGTTCCGATTTATGTAGATGACAGCTATTATATTGTAATTAAGAAAGATTTGTTTGAGCTTCAAAAGGCGGGTACAATTATTGATACTAAAGAAAATAACGGAATTGTTGAAGTGGGCAAAGAAAACGAAGTAACCTTTGGAGCAGTGGGTGTAGAGGGCGGTATAAATATTTACCTTGAAATAAACGGAAAAGTAGTCTTTGATTATCTGGATAAAGACGAATTACTTACAGCAGAAGGTATGTTCGGTATTCATATTCCTAAAAATGCAACAATGACTATTACGGATAACGCGGACATACCAACAGAATTCTTTACACCTTCGGCAAATATTCTTGACGAAATTATGTATGGTAAAAAGACTGTGTATAACACTGACGACGAGGGCTTTAAGGTTGTAAAAGGTACCTTTAACGAAAGTGCAAATACAAACAATTCAGACAGTTCAAAAGAACTCATAGGAATGGATGCAGGAGCAGAGGCTATATGGACAATGACAGCCAAGGGTGATACAACCTATGAAATATTCTATTATCACAGACCTGCAGATGGTAATGACAATGCTGTTGAAGTTATTATTACAGGTAAAGACGGTACATACAGGACAAAAGTTGATATGACAGCAGGCGAAGAAGGATACAAGTCCCTGGGAACATTTAAGTTTACTTCGGATAATGCAGCAATCGGTATTACCTCTGTAATATTCAGAGGCAGCGGAAACGGAAAAATGCCGATTTCAACTGTATATATCAGGGAAACTACAAGCGATAAGCCTGATATGTTAAAACCAGAAAACCAGAAATAAGTTGGGGCAGATGAATCTGCCTCAACCCAAAAAGGAGGAACTATGAGGAAGATAATATCAATACTGATTGCATTGTTAATTCTTATGTCTTTTATAATGCCTGCATCGGCTACACCTTCTATTGTCAGTGAGTTATCTGTAACAGATAAGACTATAACAATAAAAGGGAATACGGGTTATGAATATGATGATGTAAATATCACATTATTAAATCCCGGTGTTGATACCAGCGAATTAGGAGAAATAGATAGCAGGGAAGCTTTCCTTGGAAAAATAGCTTATGCAGATATCGTAAAAACAAATATATGTGGCGATTTTGAGTTAACAATAGAAGCTGAATCAACAGAGGATACAACTCTTTATATAACCAATTCCAAAAAAACTTATATAAGAACTATTTCCAACAGCGAAGGCAGTGAAAGTATAGATAATTCCATAAACTTTGTTGATTACAGAGACGGAAAAATTCTTTTTAAAGGAATATCTGATTTAAAGGAAGCAGAACTCAAAATTCTCATATTAAAAGAGGACTGTACAATAGATGACTATATAATGGATAAGTCAAAGCTTTATTCAACAGTTACAGTTAATACGGATACTGAAGGCAGATATGAAGCTTATGCAGACAATACTCTTGAAGATGGGAAAAAATATAATGCATATGTAGTTGAAAGTACAGCAGAAGGCGGAATATACAAAAACAATATGGTAGTTCTGCAAAATCCTGCAAAGATATATGTAAGTAAAACAAAAACAGGAAATAATGTTTTTTCTACAATAGAAAAGGCAAGAGATTATTTAAGAACAAATCTTAAAAATGTTCCCGTTGATGTAATAATTGACGGCGGAGAGTACAGACTTGCAGAAAGTATTAAATTTACAGAAGCAGATAAAAGAGAAACAGGAACAAGAGTTAAATATAAGTCAGCAGGCGATGAAGAAGTTGTTTTAAACGGCGGATACAGAATTAACGCAGGAAATTTCAAGACGGTAACAGATGAAACAGTATTAAGCAATGTTTATGACAACATTAAAGGTAAGCTTGTTGAAATCGATCTTGCAGAAGAGGGAGTTCCTGATGAAATAATAAAATTTACTGATAAATACAACTCTGAGGATATCGTTCAGGCCTCAAATGCACTGACAGTTCCTTATGTTTATCTTAACGGAGAAAAGCAGGAGCTGGCAAAATGGCCGAACAACGATTTCGCAGATGGTTATTATGCTTGGGACAAAATAATTACATACAATGATGATTCAGTGGTAAAAAGGTGGGAAACTGCAACCGATATGTTTGTAAAAGGCTACTTCGGCTATACATGGCAGGGAGAATGGCTCAAGGCAGAAAGTGTAAGCTTTATGACTATAAATTTGACTGATGAACCAAAGAACGGTTTTAAGCTGAGCAATCCTCGTTTTGCTGCTGTAAATCTTATTGAAGAAATTGATGTGCCCGGCGAGTGGTTTATAGACAAAGAAAGCAATAAGCTCTATTACTATCCTCCGCATAAGCTTACATCTGCCGATGTTTTTGAAATCGGCGGCATTGAAGATGATATTATAAATATTAACAGTGCAGAAAACTTATTCTTTGAGGGACTAACAATTGAGAAGAATTCTTCTCAGGATATTATGGATTCAGGAGTGAATCCTAAGAGTTATGATAACGGTATTGAAATCATAGGTTCAAACGCTATCAATATATATAACTGTATTGTAAGAAATGTTGCGGCATACGGTATAACAACAACATCAAAAAGTACAAATGTATGGATTGATAATTGCCGAATTTATAATACAGGACTTTCAGGAATTTGGCTTACAGGTCAGAATAAGGACACCTTGAAATCAACAGGTCATATCGTATCGGGTTCACATATAACTGATGTTTCATTAAACAGTATGAATGCTGCGGCGAATGGTATTTATCTTGATACAACAGGTGCACTTGTTGAAAATAACACAATCCATAATGTAAGAACAAATGCTATAAGATATATAGGCAGTGAAAATATTATAAGAAATAACGAAATATATCTTGCATCAACAGAAACGGCTGACAGCGGAGCTATATATACCGGCAGAAGATGGGACAGCGTTGGGAATGTTTCAGAAAAGAATTATATTCATAATATAGGACCGAAAGAATTTGTAGGTCACAGTGTATGGTACATATATTATGATGATTCACACGCGGGAAATATAGCAAGAAACAATATTCTTGTTGGCAGAAATGATGAGAATATCAAAGGTATTCAGATTGCCCAGGGACCTAACAATGTTGTTGAGTCAAATACCTTTGTTAATTTCGGAAAGGGAAGTCTTATTGAACTTTCATACAGAGATGGTTTTGCAGATAGCTTGCTTGACAGTTTTGAAACAATCCCTTATAATGACACGCTTTATATGATGAAATATCCGTATCTTGCAAATCTTGGTGTGTTATATAATCCTGAAACCAACACCTTTGATTACACAAAGTATCATGAAAATAATGAGCTTAAATATAATATAGGTTATAATTCCCAAACTATGGTTGAAGATAAAGGTGCTACATCTTTCTGGATTAACCAGGGAAGAAATAGCGGACAGAAAATGACAACTGTTCAGACGGATAACCGCAGTATTACAGAGGACGCCTTTGTAAACTCTGCAACCGGCGACTACAGATTTAAAGACAGCTATGACGCACCTTACGGAGTTCTGAAAGAATCAGGTGTGGATTTAGATTTGATTGGTATGGATGGTAATGCTCCGACTGCTAAAAAGTTTGATTTGCTTTATCCCGCAAACGGAGAGTTACATGCGGATACAACAACCCTTATTACATGGGAAAAATCCTATGATGCTGACTGTTATACATATACAGTTGCAACAGATAAAGGCTTTGGCAATATAGTTGCATCAGGAGATACAGATGCAAACTTTGCTGAAATTAGCGGACTTTCTGAAAATACAATTTACTATTGGAAGGTACAGGCAAAGACATCGGCAAGAGTTGCAGAAAGCTGGGACTGTGAAGAAATTTTCGTATTTGCAACATATGCAGATGAAAATGCAGTGCCTGAGATAAGCTACGGTAATATATCTGCAAAAACTGAAAGTAATAAAGAGGTAACAGAACTAAACGGTGAAAAAATCATAGTAACAGATGAAATAACATCGCTTGGTCTTAACACTGAGAATGTGGTATATATTTTTGCGGCATATGATGATAACGGAAATCTTGTATATACAAAAATAAAAAATAAAACAGTATTCCCTGACAGCTCACCTGTAGTTGTAATGGAATTTGTACCTGAAAAGAATATTAAATTTAAAGAATACAAAATATTCAGATGGGAAAGCTTTAAAACATTAAAGCCTATTAAATAAAACCGTAGGGCAGGATATGCCTTCTCCTTGAGGAGAAGGTGTTGAGCAGAGCGAAACGGATGAGGTGTAATGCTTCTGCTCATGCCGTATGATAAAGGAAGTGAGATAATGAACAAAAAAGAACTTGCAAAAAAGATTAGTAAAACAACCGATAGCGAAGAAACTGAAGTCATTGCAATCCTTGATGCTGCTTTGGAAGAAATTGGAAATATCATAAAAGGCGGCGACAAAATTAAACTGCACGGCTTTGGTGCATTTTATACCCGTAAGTATGGGGAAAGAAAATGCTACAATCCGGTAACAGGAACAATTGAAAAGATTCCTGCAAGTGTTCAGCCTGTGTTTAAAGCCGGACCTAAATTAAGAGAAAAAATAAATAAATAATAAAGGAGATGTATTTATGAAAAAATTATTGGCATTGGTACTTACAATAGTTTGTATGTTATCGCTTGTGTCTTGCGGTGACAAAACAGATGTTGTTGAAACAGACCTTTCAAAGCCGGTTACTTTGAATTGGATTATGCCGGGACCAGGTGAACAGAAAGATTCACAGATGGTTTGGGATAAATTCAATGAAGAATTAAAGAAAATTGAAGGCTTTGAAAATGTTACTGTTAACATTGAGGTAGTTCCAATGGCAGACTACACCCAGAAAATTATGCTTATGCAGACTTCAGGAGAAAAAATGGACTTAATCCAGACTTATATGCTTGATTATGTTCAGGAATTCAGAAACGGAACTATTATTGATATGGCTCCATATCTTAAAGAGTATGCAAATGAAACACTTAAAGAAATGCCTGAGTGGGTAGTAGATATGGGTAAAGTAGACGGAGCACAGGCGATTCTTCCAAACTATCAGAAAATGGTAGCTGCACCATTCTATGCAACTATTCCTGCAGAGCTTGCACAGTACACAGATGCAGAAAAAATGGCAGACTCATTTATGAAGGATGAAGAAAATGGCTACACTCCATCAGAAAACACTGTAGCTCTTGTTGAAGAATATCTTGAAAAGGTAACTGCAGCAGGTAAGCTTGGAAAAGGCTACTTTGATATGTGGAAGGAAAGAGGAACAGAATCAGTTATTTCATTCTTCAAATTCTATTATCAGGACCCTGAAATTAAAATTTTCCACAGCCACCTTGGTGACCAGCAGCAGGCAATGTGGAGAATAACAAAAGATTTCTTTAATAAGGGCTATGTAAGAAAAGATGCTCTTTCTGCTAAAGCGTCAGACAGCTTTGGTGTTAAGGACGGTAATGTATCATGGCCTTCACAGAACTGGACAGGTAAATTTGAAGTATATGGCGGCGGCAAGCAGTATGACATTCCGACACTTCAGATTCCAACAACTGACCATTTCTACATTCCATATAAACCGGGCGCAGGCGGAATGGCAATTCCTGTTAACTCAGAGTATCCCGATGTTGCGGCAATGCTTATCAACTTAATGAATTCTTCAAAGGGAATAGACCTTTATAATCTTATGGTTTACGGTATTGAGGGAACACACTATACAGTAGACAAAGAATTAGCCGGCGGAGATAAGATGATTACTCCTAAAGACTATCCTGAAGAAGGCAACTCGTCTTCAGCATACGGTCTCCAGAAATGGATTGTCGGCAATGCTAAAAACGCATATGTAACATCAAATCAAAATGAAGATTTTAAAAAGGTTATATATGAAGATATGAACGAAGGAGAAAACACCATTACATCTCCTCTTATGGGTTTTGCACTTGATGCAGCAACAATAGAAACAAAGCTCAGCATTATAAGTGCAATCGATACAGAATTCAGAGGTCCTATTGAATCAGGTGCAGCTGA
>JAGARF010000156.1 GCA_017622395.1 Clostridia bacterium
ATTATGGATAAGAAAGTAGTAAGATTAGGTATAATTGGTTGCGGTGAAATGGCAGAATACCGTTTAAAAACAATTAATAATGCAGAAAAAATCGAAGTTACAGCTGTTTGTGATATGTGGAAGGATAAAGCTGAAAAGGTTGCTTCACACTTTGAAAATGTTTATGTTACAACAGATTATCAGACAATGGTAGATTATGTAGATGCTGTTTATATTGCAGTTCCTAATGATTACCATTATACAATTTCAAGATACTTTGCAAGGAATAAAAAGCATATTCTTGTTGAATCACCTATGTGCGTGTGGGACGAAGAAGCAGAACAGCTTATTGATGTTTGCAAGGGTGAGAATGTAAAAATAATGTGCGCATTTCCCGCACGTTTCAGACCAGGTATCCGTAAACTTAAAGAACTTCTTTCAACAGGTACATACGGAAAAGCATTTATGATGTCAATGTGGGCAGAAGAGCAGGCAAAATATGACGAGCTTCACTGGACTGCAACCAACAGACTTGGAGGAAATCAGTTCTTCTCTGAAGGTGGTCAGTACCTTGATGTTATGATGTGGTATTTAGGTGATCCTGTAACAGGTTCATATATGGGTACAAATGTAGGAACAGACTGGATGCTTGATGAAGGTACAGGAACAGCAAAACTTGCTTTCGAAAATGGTGCAATAGGGTATATCTGTACATCATGGGGTATGATGGGTACACATCTTGGTAAAAATATTCAGCTTCATACAGAAGGCGGTATGTTTGATTTTGATTTTGAAACAGGAGAACTTCGTATTTATGATCAGCTCCTTGTTCACAGACCGGGAGAGACTTTCAACAGAAGTTATACTGTACTTTACAATGAAGATATGGAAGAAGTTAAAAACACACCATATGAGTTCAATCATTTTGCAGAATGCATCTTAACAGGCAAGACTCCTGAAACTGACGGATATTCAGCTATGCAGGTGCAGAAAGCTATCTGGAAGATGATTGATGCTGACAAGCATAATGTTATGGCAGACCTTAAAGGAATAGCATTTAAAAAATAATATGTTTATGATATAATGTATAAAAGAAAGGCTGGATATAGTATGAGTAATATTTTTGAACCTGTAACAAAATTTAATTTCAACGCAGCAGACTTTGTACCTTTTAAGGACAAAGAGGTTTGCGAAAGAGTAAGAAAATTAAGTGGTAAAGATTTGGAAAAAAGAGAGGCTTGGTGGCATCCTGAATTTGATGTAAAGGTAATGATGAATCCACACCCTGTTTTAATTTCAACACTCTTTACTCGTCTTAAAGCAGCATCAGAAGCAGGAAAGACCTTTACAATGATTTTAGGTAATCCTGAACCTGATACATATATACCACTTGCACAGCTTATTAACTACTTTAAAGTAGACTGCTCAAAGGTACATATCTTTGCAGAGGATGAATGGGCAGACCAAGATGGTAATATCGCACCTGAAACCTATGAAGCAGGTTTTGTACATTCAATGCTTAAGTATTTGGTTTATCAGATTGATCCAAAACTTCGTATGCCACTTGAAA
>JAGARF010000157.1 GCA_017622395.1 Clostridia bacterium
AGTACCCAATGGGAGATTTGCAGAGAATACAGGTTCAGCAGGACTTTTTAAGAGAAGTTGTAAGACAAAAAGCAAATCTTATACATATATTTAAAGCAAAAAAGGTCTACAAGGCAGCAACAGATAATATGACAACAACCTTAACAGCAGGAGATGTCAGCTCCCTTGCTTTCGGACTTTTGGGAATGAAATCGGAAGATGTTAAGACTTTTGAATGTCCATATCATTTCTCTCAAAGCGGAATATATGTAATAATAGACAAAGAAAAACTAAAAACTATAACAGAAGAAAATTTTAAATAAAAATGCTAACCATATTGGTTAGCATTTTTATAATAGATTGTTTTCTTTAAATGAGTAATACTCGTAATCGTCAAAAATGATTGAATCTGAAAGCTTTACGCCAATGGTGTCAAGCTTACCATTAAGTGCAGAGGTGGCTTCGATGTCTTCGTTTGACGGGAAAAGCTTGCCTGTTAAATGGTTGTGACCTATTATGACAGAAACAGCCTTAACGGAAACTGCTTTTCTCAGAATTTTTTCCATACTTACCGCAACAATATCCCAATCTTCTGATGAGTACATTTCGTGCTTTATTAAGGTTTTCTTAGGGTCTAAATACATAACAACAAAGGTTTCACTTCTTGCTCCCATAACCTGAACTCTCAAAAATGTCAAAATATCGGAAAGTTTTGAAAGAGGCTTTTTCTGGATAAACCCTCCTGCGTGGTATGCTTTGAACACAGGAATGAATGAGGTTAAGAAAAGTGCAGATTCTATGCCGATGCCTTTAATTTCACAAAGCTCATCTGTATTTGCGTTTAAAACTCCTCTTAAGTTGCCGAATTCTTTGATAAGGGTTCTTGAAAGACTGTATGTATCGCATCTTGGAATAGCAAAGAAAAGAAGATATTCAAGCAGGTCTGACTCTGTAAGATTGTTAAAACCAAATTCGGTTATTCTCTGTCGTACTCTTTCTCTGTGCCCTAAATATGCCGGTTGTTCTTTGTCTGCCACAAATATTCTCCTTTCTAAAATAATAACCCTATTGCTTGGCAATAGGGCCATATGGTGACTCCAAGGGGATTCGAACCCCTATTACCGCCTTGAGAGGGCGATGTCCTAACCATTAGACGATGGAGCCATATCACTTTTTGTATTATAAATAAAATTGTGAAAAAAGTCAATAGCTTTGTGAAAATATTTTGACTTTTCTGATATATAGTGGTATAATTTATTACAAATGTTTATAAATAAATTTTCTGGAGATGAGATCAATGAATTATATGGGATTAAATGAAATCAGAGAAAAGTTTTTAAGCTTTTTTGAGTCAAAGGAATGCTTAAGACTTGACAGCTTTTCGCTTGTACCTAAAAACGATGCAAGCCTTCTTTTGATTAACTCAGGTATGGCACCTATGAAAAAATGGTTTACAGGTGCAGAAGTACCTCCGAGAAAGAGAGTTACAACCTGTCAGAAATGTATCAGAACTCCTGATATTGAATGTGTAGGTAAAACTGCAAGACACGGTACCTTCTTTGAAATGCTCGGTAATTTCTCTTTTGGTGATTATTTCAAAAGAGAAGCTATTTCCTGGGCCTGGGAATTCTTCACAAAGGTTATGGAAATACCTGAGGACATTTTATGGGTAACAGTTTACGAAGAAGATGATGAAGCAAGAGATATATGGGTAAATGAAATCGGTGTAAACCCTGAAAGAGTTGTTAAAATGGGTAAAGAGGACAACTTCTGGGAACACGGTACAGGTCCTTGCGGTCCTTGCTCAGAAATCCATGTGGACAGAGGCGTAAAATACAGCTGCGGAAAGCCTGATTGCAAGCTTGGTTGCGACTGTGACAGATTTATGGAAGTATGGAACCTTGTTTTCACACAGTTTGACAAAGATGAAGATGGCAACTACAATCGTCTTGCTAATCCTAATATTGATACAGGTATGGGACTTGAAAGACTTGCCTGTGTTATGCAGGGTGTAGACAACCTTTTTGAAGTAGACACAGTTCAAAACACAATGAAGCACATCAGCAAATTTGCAGGCGTAAACTATAAAGAAAATGAAAATTTTTTGTTGCCATAAAGACTGTGGTTTTGGTGATATAATATTAAAAACGGGAATTAACAGAAATATTTTTGTTTTTGTTGTTGACAAAAATGAATATATCTGCGGATATATTACAGGCGTTGATTTAAAAAACGCTGCATTTGAAAACAGATATGGTGAAAATATTATGCCATAT
>JAGARF010000020.1 GCA_017622395.1 Clostridia bacterium
ATTATATTTATTTTATGAGTGAAGAAGGTATGCCTGTAGCACAAAGGACCTATACTCTTGAAGATAAATATATTGAAGAGCCTGAAGTTCCTGCAAAGACAGGCTACATTGGTGTATGGCAGAGCTATGAGTTGACAGGAAACGCAATACAGGTATATCCTTTGTATACTTTAATAAATTACAAAGTTGCATTTGTGGCAGATGGTGAAATAATATCACAGCAAAGCTACACAATAACCAATAAAAGAGTTACAGCGCCTTCTGTTCCTGAGAAAGGGGGCTACACAGCTAAATGGGAAAGCTACGAGCTTAATCTTGAGGATATAACTGTTAAAGCAATTTACACTCCGATTGAATATAAAGTAATCTTTGAGGCAGACGGAGAAAAAATAGCAGAAGAGATTTATACTGTTGAAAACAAAGTGGTGTATAATCCTGCAATTCCTGAAAAAACAGGATACACAGCTAAGTGGGAAAGCTACGAGCTTAACCTCACCGATATAACAGTTAAAGCTGTTTATACTCCTGTTAACTACACAGTAGCTTTCATTGCAGACGGCAAAGAGGTTTCGGTGCAAAGCTTTACGGTTGAGAATATGAGTGTAACAGCGCCAACAGTTCCTGAAAAAACGGGATACACCGCAAAATGGGAAGATTACACTTTAGCACTTGAAAACATAAATGTTAAAGCTGTTTATACACTCATTGACTATACTGCAACCTTTAAAATCAATGGCGAAACAGTAAATCAGCAGAAGTTTAATGTGGAAAATATGACCGTTACCGAGCCTGAAATTCCTTCAAAAAAGGGCTACACAGCAAAATGGGAAAGCTACAGCTTAGGACTTTCGGATATAACAATAAATGCAGTTTACGAGCTTGTAAATTACACAGTAACCTTTAAAGCGGAGGGCGTAGTAAAAGCGGTTCAAACCTATAATGTGGAAAATATGACTATAGAAGAACCGCCTGTTCCCGAAATAAAAGGCTATACTGCAAAATGGGAAAGCTATAGCTTAAGCCTTAAAAATATAACTGTTAATGCAGTATACACACCTATAGAGTATAAGGTTACATTTGTTGTTGGAGGACAGGAGCTTTCAAGTACATCGTATACGGTTGAAAATAAGGACATAGTTCTTCCTGAAGTGCCTGCAAAGGAATGGCATAACGGAAAGTGGGAGGAGCATACTCTTGAAACGGGAGATGTAACCATAAATGCGGTTTATACTCTCGCAACCTATACCGCAAGCTTTAAGGCAGACGGAAAAGAAGTAGTAGCTGTAAGCTATGATTATAACAACCAGAATGTAGAGCAATCTATAGAAATAATTCCTGCAAAAGCAAATCACAGAGCTGTATGGGAAAAGTATGAGGTTGTCCCGGGCGGTATGACAATAAATGCAAGATATATTCCAAAAGAAGTGGATGAAGAAAATGCAGAAGAAAAGTTCCATTTCTCAAATATGGTCACATATCTTGGATTGCATTCGTTCACAGGCGACAGGAGAACAATTGTTGAAAATATAAAATATGTGGGTGAGGGAATACTTGCAGATATAGAGTATGGTGTTGAAATAACAGAGGCACATATTACGGCAACATATCAGGGAATAATCACAACAACGAAAGAACTATACAGCGGAATAGACGATAAGAAAAAGTTCCAGGGCGATGTTGCAAGACTTATAAAAGATGATACAACCTTTGATTATTTTAATGACTTTTATAATAAATACTTTTAATGAAAACCGCAGAGAAATCTGCGGTTTTTTCTTGACAAAAAGATGAACTGAGCATATAATAACATTTGAACAATCGTTCAAATGTTTAAAGGGGGCGAAATCGTGGAAGAAAAAATGACCTGTGATTTTATGCATATTCATAATGACATAGTCGAAAAGGTTCAGAAAAATATGATTGAAGAAGAAAAGCTTTATGATTTGGCAGAGCTTTATAAAGCTTTCGGAGATACAACCAGAATAAGAATTTTATATGTACTTTCTGAGGCGGAAATGTGCGTCTGTGATATTTCTAAAATCCTTAATATGACGGTTTCTGCAGTTTCCCACCAGCTTAAGGTGCTTAAAAATGCAAGGCTTGTAAAATCTAAAAAGTCGGGCAAGTCAGTTTTTTATTCATTAGATGACGAACACGTATTTAAAATGATAAGTAACGGTATAGAACATATTAATCATTAGGAGGAAAGATTATGAAAAAAATATTTGAAGTAGAAGATTTAGACTGTGCACACTGTGCGGCGAAAATTGAAAAGGCAGTCAGCCAGCTAGAGGGGGTTAATGAAGTAACTGTAAGCTTTTTAACTCAGAAAATCACCCTTGACGCACAAGACGATAAATTTGATGCAGTAGTAAAAGAAATGGTGAAGATTGCAAAAAAGACAGAGCCTGATATGGAGATACTCGGCATATGACCAAAAAACAAAAAAAGCTTTTAAGAAAAATAGTCATTTCTGCGGTTTTGTATTTGCTGGTTTTACTTATACCTGACTTTAAGTATAAGGGAGTTTTATATTCAATTCCTTATTTACCTGTAGGCTTTGATGTCTTGAAGGGTGCATTTTTAAGGATAATAAACAGACAATGGTTTGACGAAAAATTTTTGATGTCTATAGCAACTATAGGTGCGTTTTGTATAGGAGAATACAGCGAGGCTGTGTTTGTAATGCTTCTGTATAATATAGGAGAGCTTTTTGAAAGTGTTGCCGTCGGCAACAGCAGAAAATCAATAAAAGCACTTATGTCCATAAAGCCTGATGTTGCATATCTTGAAAACGGAAATGAAGTACCTCCCGAAACTGTTGAGCAGGGAAATATAATAGTAATAAAACCCGGCGACAAAGTTCCTCTTGACGGGATTGTTGTTGAGGGCGAAACCTCTGTTGATATGAAAGCGTTAACAGGTGAAAGCCTGCCTGTTGATTTAAAAGCAGGAGATAAAATTTTATCAGGAAGTGTGAACTTAAACGGTGTTATTAAGGCTAAGACCATATCAGAATATAAGAATTCAACAGTTGCAAAAATTCTTGAGCTTGTGGAAAACAGCTCTGCAAACAAAGCTAAAACAGAAAGCTTTATAACAAGGTTTGCCTCATATTATACTCCTGTTGTGGTGCTCCTTGCTGTTTTGGTGGGTGTGATTGTACCGATTTTTGCCGGGAATTTTTCAGGCTGGCTTGAAAAAGCATTTATATTTCTTGTAGTTTCCTGTCCCTGTGCACTTGTTATATCAGTTCCTTTAACATATTTCTGTGCAATAGGTAAAGCATCATCCCAAGGTATACTTATAAAGGGTTCAAATTATCTTGATGTTATGGCAAAGGTAAACCTGCTTGCAACAGATAAAACAGGAACATTAACAAAGGGAGAATTTAAGGTTTCAAAGGTAACTGCAGAAAATATAAGCAAAGAGGAGCTTATAAATCTGGCGGCATCGGCAGAACAATACAGCAATCACCCTATTGCTGTTGCTATAAGGAATGAGGCAACTGCAATAATGGAAAGTTGTGATATAAAAGAGCTTGCAGGAGTGGGTGTTTCGGCAGTAGTTGACGGAAAAACCGTAAAGGTTGGTAAGCCGCAGGAAAAAGCTTATGAAAATACAATGGTGGTTGTTGAAACAGACGGACAAATTGCAGGCAGTATAGAAGTAGAGGATACTGTTAAAGAGGATGCCTTAAAAACTGTAAAAGGTCTTTTGAAAATGGGCGTAAAAACCTTTATGCTTACAGGCGACAGCGAAAGTACGGCAAAAAAGGTTGCAGAGGAAACAGGTGTTTGGGGATACAGAGCATCTTTAATGCCCGAAGATAAGGTTAAAGAGGTAGAAAAGCTTATAAAAACCAATAAGGTTGCCTTTGCAGGAGACGGAATAAACGATGCACCAACTCTTGCAATGGCAGATGTGGGAATTGCAATGGGAGCTATAGGCTCTGATGCAGCAATTGAGGCGGCAGACATTGTAATTATGGACGACAGCCTGAAAAAAATTCCTTATCTTATTTCATTAGCAAAAAGAACAAGAAGCATAGTATGGCAAAATATCGTATTTGCTCTTTTGGTAAAAATACTTGTTATGGCTTTAAGCCTTTTCAATATGGGCAATATGTGGATTGCGGTATTTGCAGATGTGGGAGTTTCGGTAATTGCAATACTTAATGCAATAAGAATAAAGAAATGAGAATATTTTGTGTTTTTGCTTTAAAGCAAGCCAACATCTAGTGGCTTGCTTTTTTGACAAAAATAAGATAAAATATATAGGATACGATAAAAAGGAGTTGTAAAGATGTTCGAATTTTTCAAAAGATTATTTGGCTTTGGAACGGATATTGGTATCGACCTTGGTACTGCATCTGTTCTTGTTTATGTAAAGGATAAAGGTATTGTTATAAGAGAGCCTTCCGTTGTTGCTATAGACAGTGCAACAAAACAGGTTGTTAAGGTTGGTGTTGAGGCTCAGGAAATGCTTGGAAGAACACCAGGCTCAATCAGAGCTATAAGACCTATGAAGGACGGCGTTATTTCTGACTATGAAACAACAGAGAAAATGCTTAAATACTTTATCTCAAAGGTTAATCCTTCAAAGCTTTTCAAACCCCGTGTTATTGTTTGTGTTCCAAGCGGTGTAACAGAGGTTGAACAAAGAGCGGTTATTGATGCAACAGTTCATGCAGGTGCAAGATCTGTATTCATCATTGAAGAACCAATCGCTGCAGCTATCGGCTCAGGTATTGAAATAGACAAGCCATACGGCTCAATGGTTGTTGATATCGGCGGCGGTACAACAGATATAGCTGTTATTTCTCTCGGCGGTATTGTAACATCTGAGTCAATTAAGGTTGCAGGTGACAAGTTTGACGA
>JAGARF010000158.1 GCA_017622395.1 Clostridia bacterium
ATTTTTCTATATTTTTTGCATTAATTGATAAAGTATTGTTTTTATCAGTTACCGTCAGTGCTACAATTGTTGCATCAGAATTCTTTGAAGCCTTATAGTACGCAACAACATTATAGCCAAACAGATTTTTGTGTGATGTTGCATTTTTATATATTTTGCCATCGATTACTATTTCATCTTTTGCAATTTCTGAAAGACCGTACTTGTTTATAAAACCGTCATCATTAACGACACCTTCTACTTTATGCAATGTTCTGTAGTTTTTAATAAATGAAGCCGTACTGTCTGTAACATACTGCTCTGAAACATCAACACTTAAAACATTGAAGATAAGAAGAAGTGCATTATACACAGTAAGATTTTCTTCATATGAGTACTGCATACCTTTAGAAATTCCCTTTTGAGCTGCAAAAGGAATATATCCTGTTCTTTCTGCAAGTTTTGTGTAGCCTAAGAATCTTACAGCCATAACAATCGCATCATTTGCAAGTATTTTTTCATCAGGTTTAAAGTTCCCTGCACCATCACCAAGAGTAACTTTAAGGTTCTTAAGAAGCATAACAGGTGCATAATATTCATTATCTACATCTACATCATTAAAAGCCTGTTGATTTTCACCTATAAGATATTGAGGTTCATCAAATATACTTCTTACAAGCATATCTGCAAATTCTCCTCTTGTTATTTCTTCAGAAAGCTGAATTTCATTATTATACATTCCAATAGCGGTAAGTAAAGTTTTCTGCTCATCGGTGAACTTATAATCATCCTGTGCATATGCCGAAATATATACAATATTCAGGCACATAACTATGCATAAAAGAAATGATATTATCTTTTTCATTTGCTTCCACCTCCTGTTAATGCATTGTAAATTAAAACAGCTGCCTGTGCTCTTGTTGCAGGTGCTTTTGGATCAAATGTTCCGTCTTCAAAGCCGTTAACAATTCCTGCTCCTGCCATATATTCTACAGAATCAACAGCATAATCGCTTATATCTGCAAAATCTGTGAAATCCGATTTCTTTGTATTGTATTTTGTGCCTTTTCTTACTGTTGCTCTATATAAGATTACACAAAGGTCTTCTCTTGTTACTGCAGAAAGAGGGGCAAACTCTGTATCAGAGAAACCGTTCATAAGTCCTGTTTTCTTTGCTGATGCAATGAATCTATATGCCCAGCCAGCTGTGTCAACATCATCATATTCTGCTATTGCATCATTATCAAGCACATTAAATGCAGAAACTATCATTTTTGCTATCTGTTCTCTTGTGACAATCCCTTCAGGATTAAACATATTATTTCCTATTCCTGTTATAACACCGTCGTCTGATAAAGCTTTAACTGCTGCTTCTGCCCAGGCATATTCTGCCATATCAGAAAAGCCCTGTTTCCCGCCGATAATTTCTACTGCATCTTTAGCAGTTGATTCTGTCTGCGTATATTCCTTACCTGATGTTTCTGGTATCGAAGGCTGAACATAACCGCCTCCACCTCCGCCACCGCCGCCTCCGCCGGTTGTTGGAGGTGTGGTAATTTTTGCGTTTTCTATTGCTTTATTGAATTCCTCTGTGAATTTCACAAATCCAAGTTCTTCGTAATCTGCTTTTACAAAGTTTGTGCAAACCAAGATTTTTTGTTTGTCTGAAAGACTGTTATAGTATGTCAACGCAAGTCCGGCTTCTACTGCATAAGTTGTTATTATTTCATCTACTTTTGCGATGCTTGTTCCTTCATTTTTAAGAGAGCTTAACAAATCTGCTCTCGCCTTAGCCTTTGACATAATACTCGTAAGGCTTCCCACCCCTGAAATTGTTTCTCTTTCGCTGTAAATTGTTTCGACTAAAACATCCTGCTTATACGAAGTATCTGCAAAAGCTAAATCAATACCGAGAGACTGTGCATATTGGGTGATTTCAGAAAATGTGATTTTGTTTGTTTTTGCCTTTTCTACAAAAATTAAAACATCTTCATTTCGTGCATAATTATAAGCTGCAAGTTTATTAGCCTTTATGCCGTTTTCCCAGACAACTGCATAAATTGACATCTGGTATGGGTCAACATCAGCTAAATCCTTATAATTAAATGAATACTCAAAATCACTTGCATTTGCAGGAATATCAACTACAGTAAAGTTTCCTTCCGCAGCATTTGTGTCATTCCAGACTTCAAGCTGATTGTTCTTAGAAAGAAGCATAAGAAGTTTTCTGTCTGAATCCTTTTCCTTTATCTTTCCTTTTACTGTAATCACATTGTTTTCAAAATCACTCTGCAATGCTGATGTAACACTTACCTCATCTGTGTATGCGATGCTTGTTTCATCTATAAGCTCCGCTTTAACTTCCCTGATTTCTTCTGCAGCAGAGAAATTATATGAAGCACTTGCTATTTCGCTCGGTGAAAGCTGTGTATCTATAACCTTCTTTACACCAAGGAATTTATTGTTTTCTCCGTATGCTGCAACAACAACTGCAACTTTTTTAGTGTCATTTGCAAAATAGTTTCTTACCTTTATGCTTCCATTTGCGGTATTACCTGAAATTATCACATCATCCTGTGCAATTTTTACTCCGCCTTCTTTATATTCCTTATATACTGCAATAGTTATATCACCTAATGCTACAGTATATTTATTTTCGGAAGCTTCATTAAATCCCATCATTATATAGCCCTTTTCAGGGATATCAGCAGTAATCTGATTTCCTGTTCCTGAAATCTTATTCCATTTTTCAAATGTATCTGCTGTTTCATAAGCATCAACAAAAGTACCGTTGATATAAAGTCTTCCAAGCGTGCCGATTTTATCAAGTGTATATGTATATGAAATTCCGTTACTCTCAGGCACTGTTACATCTGCATCATTTGCTTCAGCTGCAAATGTAACATCCTGCTCTGATGCAACCTGAATTGTTACAGGATTTTCAGCTGCAGTATGGATTGTACTGTCATTTGAAGGGCCATTCTTAATACCCTTTGCCAGAAAATCTCTCATTTGCTTTTCAGTGCTTGTAGTATGCCATCCAAAGCCTGTGATAGGTTTACCTCCCTGACCGCTGAATATACCGCCGCTTGTACTGTTTACATTGAAATAAAGCATCATTTTTACATCATTACCGAAATACTGAACATCTTCAATCTTCAATGAATATCTTTCTAAATTTTCGATACCCATTTTGTTAAAGTGAAGCGTGCTGTAACAGTTTGTCTGTGTAAAAAGCTTGCCGTTTCTTACTGTTTTATACGGTTGAGTAATTTGTTTAGGGTCATAGCTTGAGGCTGTAAACAGTACTGCTGAAGATTTATCCGCAGGGAAATTGGCAAAATCTGTTGAATATATTTCTTCAAGGGTAAAATAATTCTTTTTGTCTTCTTTTACAGTAACCATTTCATAACCAAGCCCTGCTAAAACTGAAATGTCATAAATTTTTCCGGCTTCAAGCTCTCTATCAAGAGAAATTATTGCTCTGTTTCCGTTAATCTTTACGTTGTATAAAAGCTCCTCGCCATTAAATTCAATCTTCACTTTATCTTTGAAATCAGCAATAGTTATCTGCTCAATATCTCCGTTAAAGGTCAAATACACATCTCTGTAGCCTGCATATACATCTGTAACAGTTAAATCACCTTTAAGGCTTTCATACATATATGTTGCCTCAACATCAGACTTAACAGTATATGCATTATATCCAAAGCCTGCTTTTACTGTTACATAGTAAACAGTATCATAATCAAGACCATCATCAGGAGTAATAGTTATTGTGTCGCCATTGATTACATAATCATATTCAACATCAGCTTTTTCTCCATCCTTATCTTTTGAAACAAAGATGTGAGTCTTAACACTTGCAGCTGCTAATTCAACCGCATCTGAAAATACAAGTTCAAAGCTGTCTCTTGTTCCCGTAAGCTCTGTTGAAGGAACTGTGATGTCGCCTTCCTTGTAATCATCCATTTCCGATGTGATCAATGCCATATTTGAAAGCATAATTCTGTAGTTACCTGCAGCATTAACAAGAGGATTGATTACAAAATATCCTTTTGATGGTGCAGTAAGCTCTTTTTCATCATAGTAATCCTGTGAGTCCATAATATCTACAAAGGTATCTCCTACCATAAGTGTTCCGACAGTACCCATTTTATCAATTACATGACGATATTTTCTGTTTTCTTTATCAAAGCCTTCAGGAAG
>JAGARF010000159.1 GCA_017622395.1 Clostridia bacterium
ATATTTCACTTTGTATACCTCCTGTAAATTTATCATTTAATTTTAGCATAGCTAATATTATTTGTCAATTTTTTCTCTGTTTCTCATATAAGGTCTTAAAACCTCAGGAATAACAACACTTCCGTCTTCCTGCTGGAAGTTTTCAAGGATAGCGGCAACAGTTCTTCCAACGGCAACACCTGAGCCGTTTAATGTGTGAACGAACTGAGCCTTATCTTTAACAGAGTCTTTAAATTTGATGTTTGCACGTCTTGCCTGGAAATCTTCAAAGTTTGAGCAGGAAGAAATTTCAACATATCTGTTATAGCTTGGCATCCAGACTTCAATATCATATTTCATAGCAGCGGTAAAGCCAAGGTCGCCTGTGCAGATTTTAACAACTCTGTATGGAAGACCAAGGAGCTGAAGAACCTTTTCTGCATCAAGAGTAAGCTTTTCAAGCTCTTCATAAGACTGTTCAGGCTTTGTGAACTTAACAAGCTCAACCTTGTTGAACTGATGCTGTCTTATAAGACCTCTTGTATCTCTGCCGGCAGAGCCTGCTTCTGCTCTGAAGCAAGCAGAATAAGCAACATGCTTGATTGGGAGCTTTGCACCCTCTAAAATCTGGTCTCTGTACATATTTGTAACAGGAACTTCTGCTGTTGGGATTAAGAAGTATTCTGTACCCTGAACCTTAAATGCGTCTTCTTCAAATTTAGGAAGCTGACCTGTACCTACCATTGAATTTCTGTGTACCATATAAGGAGGGAACACTTCTGTGTAACCGCTCATTTCTGTATGAGTATCAAGGAAGAAGTTAATGATTGCTCTCTCAAGTGCTGAACCAAGACCTTTATAGAAAGTAAATCTTGTTCCTGTAACCTTTCCAGCCTTTTCAAAATCTAAAATGTCAAGGTCTTCACCGATATCCCAATGTGCCTTTGGCTCAAAGTCAAACTTAGTAGGCTCGCCCCATTTTCTGATTTCAACATTGTCCTCGTCTGTGTCGCCCTGTGGAACAGTTTCGTTTGGAATGTTTGGGATAGTGAGCATAATAGCATTGATTTTTTCTTCAAGCTCTCTGACCTTTGCATCTGTCTCTTTGATTTCGTCAGAAAGCTTTTTCATTTCTGCGAAAACCTCAGTTGTGTCCTTGCCCTCTTTTTTGAGCATAGGAATTTGCTTTGAAACTGTGTTTTGCTGTGCCTTTTTCTGCTCGTTTTCAAAAATAAGCTGTTTTCTTAAATCGTCAAGCTCAAAAAGACCGTCCAAATCAAAATTTTCTTTTCTCTTAAGAAATGCTCTTTTAACCTTTTCAGGTTCATTTCTTAAAACTTTCATATCTAACATAGAATCACTCTCCTAATTATTTTTCTCTCTCTTATTCGAAGAAAATGTCTTCGATTTTATCAATTTTTTCTTCGTCGGTAATGTTTTCGTGAAGAATATCAACAATCATTTGTCTTTCGTTACCGATTTTTTCATTTAAATCTGTTAAATCGTTGTATGTTTGAAGTGAAACCTCAATAGTTTCTTCCGGTTCTTTGTATTCATCAACTCTTGAAACACTTATTCCGCCTATAATAATAAATATTATGGCAACACTAAGTAAAATCAAGGTGTATTTGAAAAACTTGCCGTTCATTTTATCCAAAATGATTTCTCCTTTCAGTCGAATAATGTAAAATTGAAAATTGAAAATGGAAAATTTATGTTGAAATTGCTACGCAATTTCTATTTATTTAAAAGATCCAGCAGTCTGTTCATTTCTTTGTAATCGGCAAAGTTTATTTCAATTTTACCTTTGAACTTGTTTGAATATGAAACATTAACCTTTGCACCAAGCCTGTCCTGAATTTTCTTTGCAGAAAAATCTATTGCATTTTTAACATCTCTGTTAATTTCAGCAGTTCTTTTCTTAGGGGCAGGAGCTTTTTCCTTAACAAGTGCCTCAACCTGTCTTACGGAAAGACCCTTTTCAATAACCAGATTTGCAATTTCAATCATTTTTGCATCTGTTGATGCACCTAGGATGGCTCTTGAGTGACCCATTGAAAGCTTGTTTTCTTCAACAAGGGTAATGATTTTTTTAGGAAGTGCCAAAAGTCTTAAAGAGTTTGCAACACTGCTTCTGCTTTTCTGCACTCTGTTTGAAACCTCTTCCTGAGTTAAACCAAAGTCCTCCATAAGCTGTTTGTAGCCGTTTGCCTCTTCGATTGGGTTTAAGTCCTCTCTCTGGAGGTTTTCAATAAGGGCTATTTCTGCCACCTGTTTTTCGTCATATTCCTTAACTATAATAGGA
>JAGARF010000160.1 GCA_017622395.1 Clostridia bacterium
ATTGTTTCTCTATTATTTTTACTTAGCATTTCAGCTTTGTTTATAGGTTTTATTGCAATTAAAAACTTTAATTTTGAAAGGCTGGTGAAAATGTATGAAGCTTGAAATCATCAATATCACTAAAAAATACGGCGATAAAAAAGCTGTAGATAATCTGAGTCTTACTCTTACAAACGGAGTTTATGCTCTTTTAGGGGCAAACGGCTCAGGTAAAACAACCCTTTTTAACATAATTATGGGAAGACTTACACCTGACAGCGGAAAAATCAAAACAGGTCCCAGAGTTAAAACTGCATATTATGACCAGACCCAAAGCACTTTAAATTTAACAAACACCATTTTTGATGAAATATCAGACACATACCCTGCAATGGACAATACTGCCATAAGATCAGCCTTAGCTGTATTCCTTTTTAAGGGAGAAGATGTTTTCAAAGAGATTTCAACATTAAGCGGCGGCGAAAGAGCAAGAGTTTCACTTTGCAAGCTTATGCTTTCAAAAGCAAACTTCTTATTTTTGGACGAGCCTACCAACCACCTCGACATTCCGTCAAAAGAGGCACTTGAAAACGCACTTTTAAGCTATAACGGAACACTTTTTATTATTTCCCACGACAGATATTTTATAAACAAGCTTGCAACTAAAATATACGAAATTTCTAAAGAGGGCGAAAAATGCGTAAACGGAAGCTATGACTATTACCTTTCATTTACCAAAAGACAGGCAGCGCAAAACATTCAGGAAACAAAACCTGTTAAAGGTCTTGATTTCAAACAGCAAAAAGAGCTTGAGTCTGCAAAAAGAAAATTAAGAACAAAAATTTCAAAATTAGAAGAAACAATATCAGAAAAAGAAATGGAAAAAGAAAGTATAGAAAAACAGCTTTCAATGCCTGAAAACGCATCTGATTTTACCCTGCTTTCCGAGCTTACCTCTAAGCTTGAAGAAATTGATATCAAGCTTATGGAAGCTATGGAGGAGTGGGAAATGACGCAAAATGAATTGGAGGAAAAAGAAAAATTATGAAAAGCTACACATACTCACCAAAAGGTGTATGTTCAATGAAAATAACCTTTGATGTTGATGAAAACGATATAGTGTCAAACATCAAGTTCACAGGAGGCTGCAACGGTAACACCCAAGGTGTTGCGGCACTTGCAAACGGCAGAAAAAAAGACGAGCTTATTAAGCTTTTAAGCGGTATTAAGTGCGGTTTCCGTCCCACATCCTGTCCTGACCAGCTTGCAAACGCACTTAAAGAGTTATAAAAATGAGCGAGCCATATGGCTCGCTCATTTTTATCCGATATATTTAAGTGTTATTTCTTTTGATACAGTTTCAAAGTCTGCAATACCGCTTTCTTTTTCAACTTCTGTTTCTATGCCGTTAATGCTCCATTTTCCGCCCTTAAGACCTAAAACATAGCATTTCTTAACATCTTCAGGGACTGTAAAGGAAAACTCTGTTTCAAAGCCGTTGCCGTTTTCAGGGAAGATTACGGCATTATTTAAAATAGCACCGCCAAGATAACCTTCGCCTTTGATTTCAACAGCCTCTTTGAACGGTAAAATATTACTGTCTCCGAAAACAAGCTTTGGTGAGAAGTCAACATCAGGACCTATATACATAACTGTTAACATACAGTCAGTTTTTGCTTTCTTTTCAGGTGTGATTTCAATTCTTCCCCAACCTTCTTCTACATTAAAATTAAACACAAAATCCTCGCCGTTTATTTTCGTTCTCTCATAATTGATACGGTTCGCCTGGAACTGCTGTCCTTCACCGCCGATTGTTGAGTACTTAACCTTTGTACCCAGAGATTGAATATAAAGTCTGCTGCTTAAATTTGTAATCATCCCGCAAGGTTTTTTCTCTTTTGGTGTTGTGGTTATCATAGGTCTCGCCTGAGTATGAAGAAGCATTGTCTTTTTATAGCTTTCATCTTTTGAAGTAATTCTGTCAAAGACAAAAAACGCAAGAGGATGGTCGTCTCTGCCGGTGTGAAGAGAGAACATATATCTTTTTACTTCCTCAACGGTTTCTTTGTCATATGCACCTGTTATATCTCCGCAAAGACAGGAATATTTAAGCTCCCCATTTTCAAGCTTATAATCGTGGTATAATACCTTTCCCCACTTAAATGC
>JAGARF010000161.1 GCA_017622395.1 Clostridia bacterium
AAATTATTAGTTTAATGCTCGTAGTGTGTATGATGCTCACTATGACTGTCATTGTTAGTGCAAATGCAGATGAGTACGATTTGTTTGCAGTTGTTAGTGACATCGCTGAGGATAAAACATTTTATGTAACATTTTATGTTAAGCCTGGCGATGCTACAAATCTTCAAGGCTATTCTATCAAAACTGAATTCGATTCAGCTGTTATTGCTGCAGACGAAGAATGGGAAGATAAATTAGCTGAAAATGATGAAGAAGTATTTGCTGGATTGTATGGTGGAGAAGCGTACAATATTGAAAACGAAGGCGAAATTACAGCAGTTTGGAAGAATGTATATGGTCTTTCATACAACCGTACAGGAACAAAACCTGCTCTGCCAGATGAAACTGGATCAATTCCAGTTGCAAAATTTGGATATAAGGTAATTTCAACAGCAGAGGGTATTAATACAACTATTGATCTTGTTGTTGATACATCATTGCTTTCAAATGGTAATGAAAAATTATCAAAAGTTCAGCCAAATATCGTTATTGATACAAGAGAAGAAATCGATGATTTAGGTCTTGTTGCAAAGACAGGTCTTGTTTATACCGGTTCTGTTATGGAAGCTGAAACAATAGTTGATTACGCAAAAGAAGAAGGCGATGTTGTTGAGTATACAACAGTTCCAGCTGAAGTAAAAAATGCAGGTGAATATTCTGTTACCATTAAAGTTACAAGAGATGGCTACAAAGCAACAGAAGATACAACAAAGGTAACTATTGGAAAAGCTGACACAACAATCACAATCGCTGATGCTGAAATTACATATGGCGATACAGAATACACAAAAGATTTCACAGTTGCTGAAGGCGTAGACAAAGCTGAAATTACAGTTTCAGATTACACAGTATCAGACCTCAATGCAGGTGAAAAAGAAATCACAGCAACAGCTACAAGTGCTAACTACAATGTAACAGTTACACCTGGTACACTTACAGTTAATCCAAAAGCTGCTACAATCAAAGTTCAGAACGAATTCCAGGTACTTGGAGATGGCAAACTTGCTACATTCAAAACTCCTGTAGTTGAAGGTTTAGTTGGCGAAGATACTATCGAAGGTATTGTAGTTGATTTTGCTGCAGGAACACCATGGGCTGATGTTGAAGGTGATTATACACTTACAGCTACATACACAGCTAACCCTAACTATACAATAACAGTTGTTGACGGCGTATACGCAATTAAAACAGCAATCCCTGTTGTTGTAACATTTGGTGAAAACAAAAAGACATACGGCGATGCAGATGATGCTGAAATCCTTGCTACTGGTGATTTGGATAAAGTTACAATCACAAGAGTTAAAGGTTTAGAAAATGCTGCTGCTGGTATTTATGAAGATGCATATGAAATCACATTGATTGAAGAAAAAGATGAATATGGCGTTCCATATGCTGTAGTAGATACTAACAATCAGTTCGTTGTAGAACCAAAAGCTGCAACAATCACAATTGCAAATGCTGAAAAGAAAGTTGAAGATGCAGATCCTGAATTCACATTCACAGCTGAAGGCTTCTTAGAAGCTGATGAACCTGCAGAAATCACAATATCAAGAACAGCAGGCGAAACAGCAGGCGAATATGCAATTACAACTGATTATGCTGATCCTAACTACACAATCACAGTTGTTGACGGTGCACTTACAATCAGCAAGTATGCGCTTACAGTTAAGGCTCCTACAGTTGTAGTTTATGTTGGTAAAGAAATGCCAGCACTTGAAGCTACGATTGAAGGTGCTGCAGAAGGTGACACAATCAAAGCTGAATTCGTTGTTAAAAACGATGTTCCTGAAGTTGTAGACCCTGATTCAATTGATACAACAGTTGAAGCTGTTTATACAACAGAAATTTCAGCTACAGATGCTGATAAAGATAAATATGATGTAACTCCTGTTCCTGGTACAATCACAGTTAGAAAGGCTTCAGGTAGACCTATGGGCAGTGGTACAGTAATTAAGCCTGCTACAGGCGGTTCAACAGGCGGCTCAACAGGTGGTTCAACGACAAAACCTGAAGATAAAGATGATAAGGATGATACAACAAAACCTGCTGCATCTGCAAATATTGCATTAAAAGAAGATGCAAAAGAAGTTAAATTTATCGAAGGTTTTGAAGATAAGACATTCAGACCAGATGCAAATGCTACAAGAAACGATGTAGTTGCTGCTCTTACAGCATTATTTGATATCACAGATGTTGAAAATGCTCCTGAATTCACAGATACAGAAGACAAAGCTATCAAAGACCTTGCAGCTGCAGGTGTTATTGATGGTTACACAGATGGTTCATTCAAGGGCTACAACGATGTAACAAGAGCAGAATTTGTTAAACTTGTTGCAGCTGCTCTTAAACTTGAAGTTGTAGAAGATGCAACAGCTAACTTCTCTGATATCGAAGGTCACTGGGCTATTGAATGGATTAAGACATTCGTAGGTAAAGGTTATCTCGTTGGATATCCTGATGGAACATTCAGACCAGACGATAAGATTACAAGAGCAGAAATGGTTGTAGTTATGACTCGTGTTGTTGGTACAGTTGATGCAGAAACAGCAGTTAACTTTGCTGATCTCGACGATGCTCATTGGGCTTATGACTACATTATGAAAGCTGCAAAATAATTAACCTTTAATGGTTAATAATATTGAAAGTGTCCCTTGTGGACACTTTCTTTCATTATTCAGTATTTTTCTATTTACAACCTACTAAAAATATGTTAAAATAAATTTACAACGAATATGGAAAAGAGGTATAAAAAATGAAAAAATTAATTTCTTTAATACTTGCAATTGCAATGGTATTATCAATGACAACATTAGTTATGGCAAACTCACCAAAAATTAATCTTACATATGTTCCGGTTGATGATAACAACTTTGATGTTATAGTATCACTTGCTAACAATCCTGGATTTATTGCATTCTCTATTACTCTAGAATTTGATAAGTATGTAGTTACTCCTTATGAGGTTTTATTTAGTGAGGAGTTGCCAAGAGGAACTGAGCTTGAAAATTTAGAAGATATTAATAGAGATCCTGAAAAATTCAATACTACAACAATTCTCTTTTATACTACACAAAAAGAAGATATTGAAGGTGATATAGATATTGGAACAGTTCGCTTTAAATTTAAAGATGCGATTCCTGTAGATAAACAGTCCGTGGCATCTGTTATAAAAGTAGTAGATAATGAAATTGATATTTCTAATTCTAAATATGAGAAGGTAGCTTTCGATTCAGGAGATATTGTAACAGTAATTGCTCCAACAACAGAAAGAGAACCTGAGCCTGGTGAATATGATTTACCAGAAACAGTAAAGCCTGAAAAGGAAGAAAATAAGGATATTTCTTCAATCGTTGACTCAATGACAGGCGGTAAAACTGAAAAAGAATATAAAGCCGAAGTTAAAAATGTTGAAGAGCAGAACAAGGTTAAGTATATGGCTATGTATGAAGATGAAACATTTAAGCCAGATGCTCCTGCTACAAGATACGAAGTAATTAAGGCTCTTGATAATCTTTTTGAAATCACATCAGAAGAATTTGCACCTGCATTTGCAGATGTAACTGAAGAATATAAAGAAATAGTTCAGAAATTCGTTACAGCAAAGATACTTAATGGCTATGAAGATAAAACTTTTAAAGGCGGAAACACAATCACAAGAGCTGAATTTGTTAAAATTTTAGCAGTAGCTTTTGATATGAAGCTTGACGAAACAGCTATAGCTGATTTTACTGATATTTCAGGTCACTGGGCAGAAAACTACATAAAAACATTTGTTTCAGGCGGATATACAAAGGGTTATGCTGAAGCAGACGGCACATTCACATTCAGACCTGAAGGTAATGTTACAAGAGCAGAAGTTGTTGCATTTATCAACAGAATAATTGCAGCAGATGCAGAAGCATCAGAAAAGCTCCCATCAGACCTTAAAAATGCAGACGGTTCACAGCATTGGGCATATGATGAAATCGTAAAAGTTGTAAAATAAAAAATATTACTATATCACTCCTTCGGGAGTGATATTTTTTATTTCTTCTGAATATACTTTAGCAAAAAGTACAGTTGTAGGAGGAAATAAATGGACAGAAATATATATGAAGATATTGCACTGAGAACACAGGGAAATATCTATATAGGTGTTGTAGGGCCTGTACGCACAGGTAAATCGACCTTTATTAAAAGATTTATGGAAGAAATGGTAATACCAAATATCAGCGATGATAATAAAAGACAGCGTGCAGTTGATGAATTACCGCAAAGCGGTGCAGGCAGGACAATTATGACAACAGAGCCGAAATTTATTCCAGAAGAATCTGTTTCTGTAAAGCTTGACGGAAAAACAGGTTTAAATGTTAAAATGATTGACTGTGTAGGCTATGTTGTAAAAGATGCTCTCGGTTATATTGAAGAAGGGGAAGAAAGAATGGTTTCTACGCCTTGGTCAGAAAGCCAGATATCTTTTGTTCAGGCGGCAGAAATCGGTACAAAAAAAGTAATTGATGAACATTCAACAATCGGTCTGCTTGTAACTACAGACGGCAGTATATGCGATATTCCGAGACAAAGTTATATAGAGGCTGAAGAAAAGGTAGTTTCAGAGCTTAAAGCTATAAACAAACCCTTCGTAATACTTTTGAACAGTATAAATCCTGACAGTCCTGAAACAGTAAAATTAAAAGAAGATTTGATCTTAAAGTATAATTCACCTGTTATTGCAATGAACTGTGCAACATTAAATCACAACAGTATTTCATATGTTATAGAAAGTGTTTTAAATGAATTTCCTGTTAAAGAAATTAGCTTTACATTACCTGAGTGGGTGGAATGTCTTGAGCCTGAGCATTGGCTTTACAGTTCATTTGTTGACAGTGTTAATGAAACTGTTCCATCTGCAATTAAAATACGAGAGCTTGATGATGTTTGCAAAAAACTGACAACAACCGAACATATAACAGACAGCTATACCGATGTTGCTGATATGGGTAAAGGCTCGGTCAATATTAAGGTATCTGTAGCTGATAATTTGTTTTATAAAATTCTTGGAGAAAACTCTGGATTTGAAATTACAGGTCAGGAAAGTCTTATGAGTCTGATAAACAGTTTGTCTGTAATTAAAAATGAGTATGATAAAGTTTCTTCAGCACTTGATGAAGTAAAACAAAAGGGATATGGAATTGTTTCGCCCTCTGTTAAGGATATGAAGCTTGAACAGCCTGAGATAATCAAACAAGGTGGTAGATACGGCATAAAACTAAAAGCATCAGCACCATCTATTCATATGATTTCTGCAGATATTTGCACAGAAGTAAGCCCTATAGTGGGAACAGAGAAACAATCAGAAGAGCTTGTAAACCACATATTGAGCGAATTTGAGACAGACCCTGCTCAAATATGGAACAGTAATATTTTTGGTAAGTCACTTCATGACCTTGTAAATGAGGGAATAAATAATAAACTTTATAATATGCCAGATGATGCCAGAATGAAACTGCAGGAAACATTACAGAAAATCATTAATGACGGAAGTGGCGGACTGATTTGTATAATTCTCTAAAAAGCTTGCATTTGCAAGCTTTTTTTGTTAGAATAAATCTGGTGATTATATGAAAATTAACTATCAGATTGAAACTGATAAAATAATAAAAAACATACCTGAAAATACTGTCCCGTCACTTCTTTTACATTCCTGCTGTGCACCATGCAGCAGCTATGTAATTGAGTATTTAAGCAATTATTTTGCAATAACTGTTTATTATTACAATCCAAATATAGATACTGCTGAAGAATACAAAAAAAGAGTTGCGGAGCAGATTAGGCTTATAGAAAGTATGCCCTTTAAAAATAAGGTTGAATATGTTATAGCTGATTATTATCCAAATGAGTTTTATAACAAAGTTAAAGGATTTGAAAAAGAGCCGGAGGGCGGTCTTAGATGCAAAGAATGTTTCAATCTTCGACTTGAAAAAACAGCTGAATATGCAAAAAGTCACAGCTTTGATTATTTTACAACAACTCTTACTATAAGTCCTCTTAAAAATTCACAAGTTATTAACGAAATCGGCAATGAAATAGCTGAAAAGTATAATATTAAATATCTTTTTTCTGATTTTAAGAAAAAGAGCGGATATTTAAGGTCTTGTCAGCTTTCTGAAAAGTACGGACTTTACAGACAGAATTTTTGCGGATGCGTTTTTTCTAAAAATAATCTTGATAAAGATGCTGATATATGATACAATAATATTTTGAAAGGATGAGATAAAATGTCAGGACACAGCAAATGGAATAATATTAAAAACAAGAAAGAAAAAAGTGATAGCCAGAGAGCTAAAATCTTTACAAAAATCGGAAGGGAAATAGCAGTAGCTGTTAAAGCAGGCGGACCGGACCCTGCAAATAATGCTAAATTAAAAGATGTTATCGCTAAAGCAAAATCTCTTAATGTTCCTAACGATAATATTGACAGAAGTATTAAAAAAGCAGCAGGCGATGGTGATGGCAGTAACTATGAAAGCATTACATACGAAGGCTACGGTCCATCCGGTGTAGCTGTTATCGTTGAAACTCTTACAGATAACAGAAACAGAACAGCATCATCAATGCGTCATTATTTTGATAAATTCGGCGGAAATCTCGGTCAGGTTGGCTGCGTTGGTTTTATGTTTGATAAAAAAGGCATAATTATAATCGACAACGAAGAAAAAGAAATAGATGAAGAAACCCTTATGATGCAGGCGCTTGATGCAGGAGCAGCAGATTTTGTGGCTGAAGATTCATATTTCGAGATTTCAACTGAGCCTGATGATTTTACAGCAGTTTGCGATGCTTTAGAAGCAGATGGCTATAAATTTGCATCAGCTCAGGTTGAAAATGTTCCGCAGACTACTGTTACACTTACAGGCGAAGACGATATTAAAAATATGAATAAGCTTATTGATGCTCTTGAAGAAGACGACGATGTTCAGGACATCTATCACAATTGGGAAGAAAATGAGTAAGCTTAACATTGTGCTTTTTGAGCCGCAGATACCTCAGAACACAGGCAATATCATAAGAACATGTGCGGCAACAAATGCATCACTTCACATTGTAGGACCCACAGGCTTTGTGTGGGATGATAAGAAATTAAAGCGAGCAGGTCTTGATTATTGGCAGTTTTTAGATGTTAAGTTTTATACATCAATAAGAGATTTTTATGAAAAAAATCAGG